>CAVABL010000218.1:0-2004 GCA_963586735.1 Firmicutes bacterium TM09-10 | reverse complement strand
CCGCTTGCGCTCAACGCCATGATGAGAAGTTTCACAGCAAGAGACCCAACTATATTTTCATAAACGACCCACATCGTCTTTGTTGCGATACGCTTTGCGGTTGAAATGCCGTTCAAATCGTCCTGCATAAGCACAATGTCGCTTGCCTCGATTGCCGCGTCGCTGCCCACACCGCCCATGGCGATGCCTATATCCGAACGCATAAGCACGGGAGCGTCGTTTATGCCGTCGCCGACAAAGCACAGCACGTCGCCTTTCTTCTTTTGGGCAAGCATTTGCTCGACGTTTTCCACTTTGTTTTGCGGAAGCAAGGACGCTTTGTATGCCGAAAGTCCGATTTTTCCCGCCACATCGGAAGCGATAGCCTCGTTGTCACCCGTGAGCATAACCGTCTTGCAACCCATTTTGTTGAGTTCGCCTACCGCGGACACAGATTCGTCTTTAATCTCGTCGCTAATAAGGAGAGAGCCGACGAAATCTCCGTTGTGAGCAACATAAACGACCGTGCCGATTCCATTGTGCTCGACATACGGAATGTCGTAAGTTTTCATAAGTTTCTCGTTTCCGCAGTATATAACGTCGTCTCCGCGCGTTGCCAGAACGCCAAATCCCGCAATATTCGTCAGCGTATATCCACTCTCGATTTCACTGCTGTAGCACTCGACTATGGAGCGCGCAATTGGATGAGTCGAATCACTCTCTGCAATGGCGGCAGTATGCAAAATTTCTTCTTTCTTTTCGGCAGGCAGTATATCCGTCACAACGAAATTGCCCTTTGTGAGCGTCCCTGTTTTGTCAAAGACGAATATATTTGCCTTGTCCATGAGTTCAAGATAATTGCTCCCTTTGATGAGAATGCCGTTTCTCGACGCAACGCCGATGCCTACAAAGAATGACAAAGGCACAGATACAACGAGCGCACATGGGCAAGAAACAACCAAAAAACATAATCCTCGATACACCCAAATGTACCAATCTTTTGTCACCGCTCCGCCGATGACAGCAAGCAACACTGCAGCCGAAACGACGATCGGGGTGTAATACTTTGCAAATTTCGTTGTAAAATTCTCTGCTTTGGATTTTTTGCTTGAGGCGTTCTCAACAAGGTCAAGTATTTTGGAAACGGTTGAATCATAGAATATTTTTGTTACTTCAACCTCAATTTGTGACGTCAAGTTGACGAATCCGCTGATGATATCATCTCCGACGGCAAGATCCCTCGGCATCGACTCGCCTGTCAACGCTTTTGTGTCCAAAGAAGTTGCGCCGTTGACTATCACACCGTCAAGAGGCACTTTCTCACCGGGATAAACAACGATTATGTCACCGACCTTAACTTCGCTCGGGTCGACCTGTTCAATGACGTCGTCTTCCCTCTTTACGTTTGCATAATCGGGTCGGATATCCATGAGCGCGGATATTGATTTGCGTGATTTTCCCGTTGCATAACTCTGGAAAAATTCGCCAACCTGATAAAACAAAAGCACCGCGCACCCCTCATCAAAACCTTCCTGCGCTCTGCCAGTAACGCCGGTGTAAATTCCAAGTGCAAACGCACCGATGGAGGCAACGCACATAAGCAAATTTTCATCAAGGATTTGCCCATGGAATATGCCCCTTGCAGCCTTGTATAAAACGTCGTAACCAATAACGAGATATACAGCAAAATACAGGAAAAACGGCAAAAGCCACCCGTATTCACCGCCGATTGAAGAGGCAAGCCCGACGGTTTTGTCAACGACAAGCACGACAACAAAGAGCACCAAAGAAACGCAAATGCGAATCAGATTCTTTTTTTCTTTTCTTGATAGTTTTATTTTGCTCATAGTCTTATATTTTAAAGTAAAATCACACAACTTTGTTGTTCGCTCAAAGAATTATTGTGCAATCGGGCTCTATTTTGCGGCAGGTCTTCACAACCTTCTTCATAATTTCGTCAAAATTCTCATCGTCGGCGTCGATTGTGAGACGTTGAGACATAAAGCTGACGGATGCATCGTTGAC
>CAVABL010000217.1:0-2014 GCA_963586735.1 Firmicutes bacterium TM09-10 | reverse complement strand
GAGACAATAAGACTCGAACTTATGACCTCTACGATGTCAACGTAGCGCTCTAACCAACTGGGCTATGCCTCCGTTCTTCGTGAACATTTGATATATTACACTAAATTTGTTCTTTTGACAAGCGATTTGTAAAACTTTTGAAAAAACACCATTTCGCTTTTTGAAATCAATCGTAAACTCTCGTGCAAAACGCTTTTGCGTTTGAAATCGTCGATTGTGGAGCGGACGAAAAAGGCGCGGTGGCGATTTGGAGCAGAATAGATTTGGCGGATTGCTTGACGGACAAAAAAATCGTCGTATAATAATATATAAATAAATATATTATGTTTAATCGAATCCATAATAAACGGAGTATGGCGGTCATGAAAAAATATGCAATAGCAAACGCAAACATCATATCCGGCAACTTGAACGACGGCGTTCAAAGCGGGAAATACATAATTGTCGAAGACGGCAAGATTGCCGACATCACAAGCGACAAGAGCGCAATAAACGGCTTGAAAGTCATCGATTTGAACGGACAATATGTTCTGCCGGGACTCATCAACCTTCACGTGCATCTTCCCGGTTCGGGCATGCCGAAAGACACAAAAAAACAAAACAAAAAAACCGTGCGTATGCTCATGGATCACGCGCTGACAAAGTATATCGTATACCATTTGTGCGCAAGTTACGCAAAGGTTGAACTCATGTCCGGCGTGACGACGATTCGCACGGTCGGCGGGCTTGACGATATTGACTCCAAAATCCGCGACAGAAGCGCAAAAGGCAAGTTGAAAGCGCCGAGAGTGCTTGCTTCAAACATGGCCGTATCCGTTGAAAACGGGCATATGGCGGGGCTTTTGGCATACGAAGCACAGGACGCCGAAGACGGCAGACGCTACGTCAGAGAAATTGCAAAAACAAATCCCGATCTAATCAAACTTATGATCACGGGCGGCGTGCTCGATGCGAAAAAGGAAGGCGAGCCCGGTGTGTTGCGCATGTCCCCAGACATCGTGAACGCATGCTGCGACGAGGCTCATAAACTCGGATTCAAAGTTGCGGCGCACGTTGAAAGTCCCCTCGGCGTAACGGTTGCGCTCGAAGGCGGCGTGGATACCATCGAGCACGGCGCGAATATCGGCGAACACGAAATCGAACTCTTCAAACAGAACGGCTCGGCTCACGTGTTGACAATCTCCCCCACAATCCCACTTTGCATGTTCGATCTCACAGTTTCGGGCGGCACTCCCCTGCACAAAGTCAACGGAACAATCGTGTTTGAGGGTATGCTTGACTGCGCAAAAAAATGCCTTGCAAACGACATCCCCGTCGGGCTCGGCACGGACACCGCTTGTCCGTTTGTCACGCACTACGATATGTGGAGAGAACTTCGTTACTTCCAAAAATATCTCGGCGTGAGCAACGAGTTTGCAATTCACACCGCAACCAAAGTCAACGCTCAAATCGCGGGCATTGAAAAGGAAACGGGCTCTGTCGAAGTCGGCAAATCGGCGGACTTTGTGGTTGTTGAAAACAATCCTCTCGAAAATCTCGAAGCGTTGCGCAATCCCAAAATGGTCGTGCTGCGTGGCAACGTCACAAAAAATCCAAAAGTCAAAAAATTCCAATACGTCGAAGACGAGTTGGACTTGTATACGAAATGAAAAACACCCCACCGTTTAAGCGGTGGGGTTTTAATTCACAACGAATAATTGCGGAAGAATATAGATGTTCCGCAAAGCACTAATTGAGTGTGATTAGACTTGTTGCCTAATATGCCAACGGATAAGAATAAAGAAAACACCTTTTTCAAAACAACTCTGATGCACACAAAGTACATATGTTGGCGGACGAGGGGCTTTGACGATGCTATTCGCTTTCCATACACGTATAACCTGAACGCAATATTGAGATGAAAAGCAAGGAAAAACCCCTCGGGTGACAACCCGAATGTACACAATCGTACATGAGTTGGCAAACGAGGGGTTTTGACGACGCTATTCGCTCAATAGTGCGTTCAGGTCAGGTC
>CAVABL010000216.1:0-2017 GCA_963586735.1 Firmicutes bacterium TM09-10 | reverse complement strand
GCCGTCTTCAAAGCCTTTGATTGACTCAGGAAGAACTGCGAGAGTTCCGTTTTCTTGCGCCAAGCGATACTCGTCGGTAACAATACCTCTTTCATTGATATATTTATTACAACCAAGGTAAAAGACAATAGAAAACGCCTCTTCTTTGGTTATCTCGTGCGTTTCGCCGTCCGCAAGTTTGATAATCTTGCCGGCAAAATACGCTTCGTTTGCTTTTGTAGGTCTTTCGTAAAGCGTATCTTTGATCTCTTTTTGCAATCCGCCGACGAAGTCCTTGTAACTGTCGCTTGCAATGACGGTAAGCACGTTTATATCGTGTACTTTTATGCTAGATACGCTCGCGTCCATTCTATCGCCGAAACGATTGACGCAAAGACGCATACCGCGACCTACTTCTTGACGTTTATTAACCTCGCTATTGCTTTGCTTTAAGGTGCAGATCTGGAATACGTTTGGATTATCCCAACCTTCACGCAACGCAGAGTGCGAGAAAATAAACCTTGTCGGTTCTTCAAACGAAAGTAGGCGTTCTTTATTTTTCAAAATCAAATCATACGCCGAAATATCGTCGCAAACGCCTTTTTTCTCGACGGAGTTTATAACTCGATTGGTCTTTTTATCTATTGAGAAATAACCCTTGTGCGTATCGTGCACGTCAATGCTTTTGAGATAACGAATATAAGGCGTATCTTCGAGACGAATATAATCGTTGAGAACATTGGTATACTCTTGTTCAAACATCCCGCCAAAGTCTCCGAGAACCTCGTTTCCGTCCTCGTCGTATTGCCTATAATGCGCGACTTCGTCTATAAAGAACAACGACAAGCATTTTATGCCCTTGTTGTACAACTTCTCTTCTTTCTCGAAATGTGAAAGTATCGTTTCGCGGATTTGAATACGTCGCATATCTCGCTCGGATATATCGCCGCGCACTTCACCTACGCCAATAGTTTGCCCGTTCAAAAACGTGATGGTGTTGTTTATAGGATTGACCTCTTTGACAACGTATCCGATTTTGTACTGTTCGAGAGGTGGCATATTCCCGCCGGCGGACATCTCATAAAGGTTGTCCCCCACACCGACGATACGAGTCTCACGGCTTATGCCTTTGGCATAATTGATTTCAAAAGCAACGCGTGCCATAGGCGGCTTCTTTGGATCGAGCAATATTTGCGACACATACACAAATCCGTCAGTACCGCGCAAATTGCGCAATTCAAAACCTTTGACTTCTATCTTCTTTACAAGTTTCTTTTTGTATGCGTCAAGTGCGTCAAGCACGTACACGAGATTATGCACGTCCTTGTGCGTTGCAGAATAGTTGAGCGCAAACAGCGGATTGAACAGTTTTATACTCTCTTGCGTTGCATTTCCGCTCAATTTTTGCGGTTCGTCCAAAATGACGATTGGTCTGTTTGCCGCAATAATGATTACAAAGGAATAGCGCGCCTTCTTGCACTAAATCATAACTGTCGCTGTAAGTGTGGTTAATATCGTTTTTACGCCTTATATCAACGCATAAGTCTGCATATGTCTTTTGCATTTTTGCTCCCCTATAACCGATAAGGAATCGTGTTTCATACATCGCCAACTGTTCTGCCATTGCGAGAACGTTATTTTCTGAGATTGTTTCTTTGAAAACGTCATAATTATCAATATGCTTTTTCATTTTGATGCGCTCCGAGTTTTATTTGCCTTTCGGCAACAAGACGGCGCAGCACCTAGAAAACTCAAAAACATAACGATTCAAATCGTAAGATGCCTATGTCAACGACCAGCATAAAAATGTTGTGTAAAAATCTCTCTACTTGTATCAAGACTACGGCTCGTCTAACAGGCAAGCGTTCAAAAAGCATATAAAATGCGCATTAAAATCGAGATAATTTTGATAATATAACAAGATTTTTATGCCGTTGATATAGGCTTTTCTCTGTGCTAAACCGCCACGCCGAAAGGCAATGAAACTTGAAGCGATTGCGATAGAGGTAGATTAAAACTTTTATGTGCGCTCAAAACA
>CAVABL010000215.1:0-2021 GCA_963586735.1 Firmicutes bacterium TM09-10 | reverse complement strand
GCATATAAGAGGTATTTTGCAAGCGCGCAAAGGAAAATCATCGTGAGTCAGTACGGACTGTAAAAAAGTGTGGAAATCGGGACGAATTTGTTGTACAATAAAAACATAACGAAAGCGGAGATATGTATGAGAAAAATTTTGATTGCGGAAGATAACGTCGAAATTTCAGACGTGATGAAAAGTTATCTTGAAAAAGCAGGGCACGAGGTGTTTCAGGCGTTTGACGGCGCACAGGCGTTGACAATCGCAAAAAACGTCGAACCCGACATTGCGCTCCTCGATATAATGATGCCGAAAATCGACGGATTCACGGTGTGCCAAACGTTGAGAAAAACAACGACTATGCCCATCATCGTGGTGTCGGCAAAAGTGTCCGAAGAGGATAAGGTGCGTATGTTTGAATTGGGCGCGGACGACTATATTACAAAACCGTTCTCCTTCAAAGAAATGGTGATGAGAGTGAGCGCGCAATTGAGAAGATACTATGAGTTTAACGCCGTTCCGCCCGGTGACAGACACTACGGGAACCTCATGATATCTTCGTCGAGATTCGAGGCAAAAGTGGACGGCGAACCGCTCAATCTCACCGCAAAAGAGTTTAAAATCCTCGACTATCTGACACTTCACGAAAATCAAATCGTGCCTAAACAAAAACTCATCGACGACGTTTGGGGCGTTGACGAGTATATCGACGAAAACACCGTTGCCGTGACGATTGCAAGACTTCGCGACAAACTCGCAAAGGTCAATATAAGCAACGTCGTGACGGTTTGGGGACTCGGATATAAGTGGCAGGATTGACGAGAAATTGCAGAATCGGACGTTTATAAAGTCAAAACGAGAGGTTTAAGCGTGGCATTGAACAGAAAACAAATTTTGTTGATTGAAAAAACGCTGTCGAATTTTCAAAACGGCGAGTTGTACTCGCCCGTTGAAAACGACGGATACGGGACGTATCACTCCATCGCGACAAGGCTTGAGGCCTTGCGCGTTTCCATGCTGCGACTAAAAGATGCCGAATCAGAAAAATCACTGCGCGCAAACAAGGCTATCGCGTCCGTCGCGCACGATATGAAAACGCCGCTTGCAATCGTCTCGGGCTATGCGGAGTGCATCTCCGACGGCATGGACGACAAGGACTACGCCGCGCTCATCATCCAAAAAGCAGAGCAAATGAATGAGATGGTCGTCGGGTTGGTGGAAAACTCGAACGCCGAAATCAAAAGGCAGTCAAAACATAAAACGCTGCATCCCGCAAGAAATCTGTTCGGGAAAATCATTGAAAAATTGCGTCCGCTTGCCGAGATTAAAAACATCACCCTCAAGGTCGGGAAAATCCCCGACGTGCAGGTGAGAGCGGACGAGGGACAAATGGAAAGAGTGGTGCAGAATCTCGTTTCAAACGCCGTCAAATACTCGCCCGAAAATTCCGTCGTGAAAATAGGCGCAAGAAAAAGAGGTAAGGAATTCGTGCTTTTCGTCAAAGATCACGGCGTGGGAATCTCAAAAGAGAGTTTGCCGTTCGTTTTCGATCAGTTCTACACCGAGGATAAGGCGCGCTCAAACGGGAATAGTCAGGGCGTGGGACTTTATGTCGTGAACGAAATAATGAAGGAACACGGCGGAAGAGTGAACGTGAAAAGCAAAAAGGGCAAGGGAAGTCGTTTTGCGATTGCGTTGCCGCTCGAATCCGTCGACGGAGAGTTGAGCGCAACCGAAAAATTCGACAATATGCCGCTCTTTGCAAAATGTATCGTCGAATTGTTGCTCGGCTGGGCGCTTGCGTCGGTATACCGCTTTGCAAAATACGCCGAAACTCGCAAAATTCACACGCTTATTGCGGGCGTTTTGGCAATTGCGCTGTTCGTTTTTGTGTGGCCTATCGATTATATAAGCATTCTCGTGTACGGGAAACCGACTTTTTTGGCGGACTGACGGGGCGGTTTTTGTCGAAAATTCGCCGTATTTGGCATTGCGTGCGTATGTCGATAAAAAAATACGCTAATTGACTTGCATATTTT
>CAVABL010000214.1:0-2052 GCA_963586735.1 Firmicutes bacterium TM09-10 | reverse complement strand
ATTTGACATTTTTCTTATTCGAGAATAAAATGTTCGCGTAAAAAATATCGAAGGCATTTTTATGGAAAAGGATTTAACCGTCGGCAAGCCGATGAGCGTCATTTGGAAGTTTTGTTTGCCTCTTTTCGGAAGCATAATTTTTCAACAACTCTACAATCTTGCGGACAGTTTCGTAGCGGGCAAATTTATTGGCGACAACGCCCTTGCGGCAGTCGGCAACAGTTATGAAATAACGCTTATTTTCATTGCGTTCGCGTTCGGGTGCAACATAGGTTGCTCCGTCGTCGTTTCAAAATACTTCGGCGCGAAAAAATATCACGACATGAAAACCGCGGTCTACACCACGTGGATTGCGGGCGCGGTTATGTGTGCGATCCTCATGATTCTCGGTCTTACGCTCAGCGAGACGCTTTTGAAACTCATCCGCACGCCCGACGAAATCATGGCGGACTCAAAACTTTATCTCGACATCTACGTATGGGGATTGCCCTTCGTCTTTTTCTACAACATCGCAACGGGCATATTCTCCGCAATGGGCGACAGCCGCACGCCGTTCATATTCCTTGCGTGTTCGTCGCTTGCCAACATCGGCATGGACATACTCTTCGTCGCGACGTTCAAAATGGGCGTTGCGGGCGTTGCGTGGGCAACCTTCATATGTCAAGGCGTAAGTTGCGTTTTGGCAGTTATATTCGTGCTTTTGCAACTCAGAAAAGTCAAGACTGAAGGCAAAGCAAAAATCTTCTCGTGGCGCATACTCAAAGACACGGCGATCATCGCAGTGCCGAGCATATTCCAACAAAGTTTCATATCCGTCGGCAACATCATCATTCAAAGCATGATCAACTCGTTCGGCACGGTTGTCATGGCAGGTTACTCTGCAAGCATAAAACTCAACAATCTCGTCGTGACGTCTTTCACGACGCTCGGCAACGGCATATCCAATTACACGAGCCAGAACCTCGGTGCAAACAAACCCGAGCGTATTCGTCCCGGATTCACGTCGGGACTTATCTTCGTTTGGATACTTTGCGTTCCCATCGTTCTTCTCTATATGCTCGCAGGCAAGCCCCTTCTTCTCATCTTCCTTGAAGACGGCGGCAGCGAATCCATATCCGTCGGACTTCAATTTTTGCGCATCGTTTCGCCCTTCTATTTCATGGTCGCAATCAAGATCATCTCGGACGGCATACTTCGCGGCGGCGGCAAAATGGGCAGATTCATGATCACGACTTTCTCCGACCTCATCTTGCGCGTAGTTATATCCGCATGCCTTTACAAGCCGCTCGGGCCCACTGGCATTTGGTGGTCTTGGCCTATCGGATGGGGCGTAGGCACGATACTGTCGGCAAGTTTCTTCTTCTCGATCAAGTGGAACAAGCACCTTCCCGAAGAAGTCTATGTGCGTGAACCGAACCTTCCGCCCACGCTTTTGGACGAGGCTCAATCGCACGCAACCGAAACGCTCGAAGCGCAGGAGATTGCCACCGACAACGCCCTTGCCGAAGCCGAAACGGACGTGCAGGAAGTCAACGAATAAATCGTTACGCCCCTTATCGTTACGCCCCTTATCGTTACGCCCCTTATCGTTACGTCTCGAAACAGACTTTGAGAAACTTGACTTTTGAACCTTGAACGACTTGCCCTTTGACGCGCAAGCAAACTTTCAAAAGTCAAAAGCCACTCAAAATCGCAATCGAATACAGGTGACTTATGACAACCAACCCACCAAAAGCAACTACGATTGCATCCCTGTCGAAGTCAACTCGCACCTCGGTTACGTTCTCGATTTTTTTGACAAAACAAAATCCGCCAACAACTCACGCTGTTGACGGATTTTGCATTTTATCCTTTACAAACGGTCACATAAACTGTCTTTTTTCAAAGCAGAATACAAATCACACCGCCCTTGCCCTCGTTGACGATACGCCCAAGAGTCTTGCGCATTTTTTGTTCTGCGTCGCTAGGAACGTTGCGCAACTTATTGTTGATTCCGTCCGCAACAAGCGTTGAAAGTGACCTTCCGAATATATTCGTATTCATGATTGCCTG
>CAVABL010000213.1:0-2078 GCA_963586735.1 Firmicutes bacterium TM09-10 | reverse complement strand
GAATCCGTGAATGGGATAGGCAAATCCCACAAAGTCGAAATCGTTTGGATTCGGCAGATTTTCAAACCCCTTTTTCACCTCATACAGTGTGGTTTCGACGCCCAATCTTTCAAATTCGCTCTTATATATTTCGCACGCTTTTTTCGTGTTACCCGTGCCCGAAAACACGTAAATTATCGCATTTTTCATAGTTTCACCTCTCGTTTTCAAAAGCCCCCTCTCTTTTCATTCGGAATTGCGCTTTTCGCAGATATTCTCTCTTTTCCGTCAATATTGCGTATATTTTGCCACGTGATTTTCGTCGTAAAAATACGTCGTATTCTCCTCTCTTGCATGCGTATCGTACCAAACTTGCGCATAAAACGGCATAAACTTTGCCAGCCTGTCGTAATCCCACGGTTCGGGTTGACAACACTCGGGGCACCAGTGTCCCGCTTTCAGCACGCAATACGGTGACGCCCAAAAGCGATGTCCGTCGTGGCATTCCCATTCGAGTTTAGTATACAAATCGCCCTTTCTCATATGTTTTGACAGGCATTTACCGCCCCTGAACGCCGCCGCCGACCGCATATCCTCGATGTCGAGTTCCTCGTCGGGTTTGCTCTCGTCGTAGCCGTGGTCGAGGATATATCCGTGTTCTTTGAGCTTGGTTATATCTCTCATATCGTCGTAGTCTATCGTGCCGTCCGCAAGTTGACCGTGCGCGAGAACGGGGAATTCGCTCCAATCGCTTGGCAGGCATTTAACGTTTTCCTTACTCCCGAAAAACGCCTTGACTTTGCCTTGCAGATTATCTTTCACCCACTTTCTCGGCGCGTTATCGTCGGAGAGCAACCTCTCGATTGCGAGTTTTGACACGAGTTTTGCCGGCACGACTTTGCCGAGTTTGTAGTATTTGTGGGTTGACAATATCTCTTGCCAATAGTCCTTTACGTCCTCTTGCTGAAAGTCGAAGTAGTCGTTCAAAACGTGACTGTCCTCAAACCACATACAGTGGAAATTGCGGATTGAATTCCACTGCGGTTTCATAAATTTTTCCGTTGAACCGCCGATGATTTTGAATCCCTCGTCAAACGTATCGTAGCCCGTCACTCGATTGCGCGCACCGCCACCGATGTTGTAGCACTTTTTCCAAAACTTATCTTCGAGCGTACCGTTTGCGTCCTTTTCGACGAGCCTACGCATCAAAAGTCCGCTATCTCTTGCCG
This sequence comes from Firmicutes bacterium TM09-10, assembly GCA_963586735.1. Lineage (GTDB taxonomy): Bacteria > Bacillota > Clostridia > Christensenellales > CAG-917 > CAG-475. The sequence goes on along the minus strand of CAVABL010000213.1, from coordinate 870 downwards.
TCACCCACTCTATGGGCGCATTGAAACAGGTGTGAAACATCAGTCCGTCTTTCATATTATTCGTGAGCATACGACTGTGCAGCATACCCGTTTGACGGAGCACGACCCAACGTCTCACATTGCTGTCGATGACGTATCTCTCTCCCTTGATTTTGCTTGCCGAATACTCGTCGTAAGTGCTTGAAATGAGGGGATCTCCCACTCTGCCCCAGGGGTGTTTGTAGTTTCGATTGCCGTATATTGCGACGGTTGAAATATGCACGAGTTTTGGTTGTTTTCCCTTTATCTCGGACACCGCGTCCACAATGTTCATTGCGCCGGTTATATTGCACTTTTCGGTTGCGACGTGATCGTGATCCGCCATGGGCGGTATGACGGCGGCAAGGTTGAGCACGCAATCGCTCTTATGCACGAGCCGTCTGCAATCCTCTTTTTCGCTTATATCGCCAAAAATAACCTCGATTTTATCTCCGTATCTGCGTTTCCATTCTCTTGCGCATTTATGCTCCCGCCTCTCGTCGAGCAGCAACGCCTTGATTTTGCTCACCGCCTCGCTTTGCATGAGTTGCTTGACGGTTTCGAGTCCCATATTTCCGCTTGCGCCCGTGATTGCAACGATTTTTCCCATATGCACGCCTCCTTTTGTTTACGCACATATTATCTCACTTGCGCCCTACCGAAGTCTTGACAAAAACCTTACACTTCGCCCCTATCCGCCCACCTTTCCCCCGTTTTGTAAGACTTTTGTAAGAATTGAAAAATCCGACGAATTTCGTCGGATTTTCACGAGGTCTTACAAATTAAAAAGTCAAACGGTGTACTCATCGGGTTTTGAATATATCGACAGTATATCGGCAACCCAACCTATAC
>CAVABL010000212.1:0-2104 GCA_963586735.1 Firmicutes bacterium TM09-10 | reverse complement strand
TCATAGAACCGAACCAATACGCAAACGTATCGCTGCCGATAATCGGCACTAATATCGCAAACAAAACGGCAAACAACGCGCTGTATTTGTAGCTCACGATCCACGCGCTCATCAGGAAAAGCGTCGGATACACCAAAATGAACACGTTGGCAAGTAAGTCTTTAAGTTCACACGCTTTAGGTGAATTCAATTCAAGGTCGATGCCCTGCTCTTTTGCATCGTCGACTTCTTTTTGGGTGTGTTTTGCCGGTTTGAACGTGAAAATCGTGAGTGCCAACACGGAACTTGCAAGCAAAACAATGAGCAACCCTTGCACGCCTGCACTCGTGTCGGTTGCGCCTTTCCCTACGAAACGCTGCATCGTGTAATACACCGGATACGCCGCTACGAGCATAAGTACGACAGGCGCAACGAACATCTTGTAGCCGGCGTCTTTGAAACATTTGAACATCTCGTAAACAGATCCCGCAAGAAAAACGAGGATCAGCATGTCAACAAAAATAGGGCTTACGAAATATCCGCAAACCATAAAACCTGCAACGAGAGCCAGCAGCACGAGTGCCGTGATCGTCCTTTTGAGCATATACACCTCAAACGCAATAAATTGCGCTTTTCATTCGCCTGAACGGCGGAAAAATCAAAACGCGCTCGCGCGTTTTGCTCGTACAGGGAAAATCGTCATTTGCCGAATTTCCTTGTGCGTTTGTCAAAGTCATCGAGAATTTTGTCAACGTCGCTCTCGTCCATATCCGGCCAAAGTTTATCCAAAAACATCAACTCGGCATATGCGGATTCATAGAGCATAAAGTTCGACAGCCTCATTTCGCCGCCGCTCCGCACGACGAGATCAAACGGCGGAAGGTGCGACGAGGACAAATGCTCCTCAAACGTATCTTCCAAAAACTCGCCGTGATCGTAACAAACCTTTGCGGCATGCAATATGTCCGCTCTTGCACCGTAATTGAATGCAATATTGAGCCACATACCCTCGTTGTCGCGAGTTCTGTCCTCAACCTGCTCGATTGACGCGGCAAGTTTGTCGTCAAGCGAATTGAAATCTCCCATATAAGAGATTTTGTAGTTGCCATCATAGGTCAGATTGAACTTCTCAACGACTTTGAAAATCGCTTTGAGTTCATTTTCGGGGCGAGCGAGATTTTCAGTTGACAAAGCATAGACAGAAATGGCCTCCACACCGCGCTCGGCGCATCTTTTTGCAACCCTATAAAGAGCCACAAGCCCATGAGCATAGCCCTCTTCGCGCGACATGCCGTGAGCCAACGCCCACCTGCCGTTTCCGTCCATGATAAATCCGATATGTTTTGCGCCCATCAGATTGAAAGAATCTCCTGCTCCTTTTCTTTGAACAGTCTGTCAACCTCATCGGTGTTTTTGGAGAGCGTTTTGTCAACGTCCTCGGTGTAGTTTTTCAAGTCGTCTTCGGTGATCGTGGACGCTTTTTGGATCTTTTTGAGATCGTCGATTGCATCACGACGAGCGTTTCTCATGACGATTTTGCTCTCTTCAACCAAAGTTTTTGCCTCTTTGACGGTTGAACGTCTGCGTTCCTCTGTAAGTTCGGGGAAAACGAGACGAATCACGTGACCGTCGTTGTTGGGATTGATGCCGATGTTTGCGGCAAGAATCGCTCTTTCAATCGGTTTGAGTTGAGATTTGTCCCAAGGCGAAATCACCAAAAGACGCGCTTCGGGAACGGACACGTTTGCCATATTGTTGATCGGCGTAGGCGTGCCGTAATAGTCCACAACGACTTTGTCGAGAATGTGCGGATTTGCTCTGCCTGCGCGAATGGAGCGCAATTCGGTGATGTAGTTTTGCATTGTTTTGTCAATTTTTTCATTGAGTTCGTCAAAGATAAGATCAACTTCGTCAATACCGTAAGACATAATTTGTCCTCCATATAATGAATATTGTACATATTATATCAAAAGAAAGCAAATAACGCAATAGCGATTTAATCAATGTGTGTAATTTTCATGCCACACTTTTACTAAACGACAATATTTTGATGAGGGACAAGAGATATTCCCTTTACAAAACGCACCAAACAGATGAATGACAAGGAAGAACCTCGCATATAGGC
>CAVABL010000211.1:0-2123 GCA_963586735.1 Firmicutes bacterium TM09-10 | reverse complement strand
AGGCAGTTTGCAAGCGCGATTTCGCTCTTTCCGCTCAAATATCCGTGTGCAGTGTCAAAATAGTTGAATCCGTTTTCAAGAAAAAAGTCAACCATTTTGCAAGTTTGAACCTCGTCCACCTCGTCGTTTATCATAGGCAAACGCATACAACCGAAACCAAAATTTTTCTTCACGCCTTCAAAAACTTTCATGCTTTTCTCCTCGAAATTCGACCGAATATGCAACGCCTTGAAAACACGTTGCAAAAACGGTTGCGTTTTTCAATATCCGTGTTACAATAATCATACTAAAACTTAAAGTCAACTTTAAGTCAAGCGATTTTCACAAATTTATTCGACTTATTTTTGACAAACGAAAGGTGTTTATGAGTTACACGATAGGCGAAATGGCAAACAAACTGGGCGTTGCCCCCTCGACGTTGAGATATTATGAAAAGGAGGGTTTGCTCCCATTCGTCGAGCGCACGGACGGTGGCATACGCACGTTCAAGGACGACGACATCGCTTGGCTTAGCACGATTCAGTGCTTGAAAAAAACGGGCATGAGCATAAAAGACATCAAGCAATTCATCGACTGGTGCATGGAAGGCGACGCCACAATCGACAAACGTCTCGCGCTCATTCAAAAACAAAAGGATGAAGTCAATTCTCAAATCCGAAAACTTAACGACACCCTCGACATGCTCGATTACAAGGAATGGTATTACCAAACCGCAAAGCAGGCAGGCACTTGCGCCGTTCACAGTACTATGCCGCCCTCTCAAATCCCCGAAAAATTCGCAAAATACCGCAACAACAAACAATCGAAGTCGAACGATTGACGTCTCTCACTTGCATTTACCGCCATTTATCGTCATTTGCCGTAATTTGCGCGAATGAACTCAACGATTTGCGGCGCGGTATACTGCGTCATAAAATCCTGATTGGGATGAAGTTTGTCCGAGTTTTCCCTGTACATCCCGTATTTTTCATACTGTCCGTCGTTGAACATATCCAAAACGGGAATATCGTATACGTTTGCAACCGCCTTCACCGCGTTTGCTACGTCAAGCAAATTATACCCTGCGCCGTTTTTATTGAGGCAACTTCCGCTGTGAGCGCACTGATACGGAGTCATAAAAAATACGAACGCATTTGGCATATTCGTTTTCAATTGATTTGCAATCACGTCAAGACTTCCGAAAACGGTTTCCGTCGTCTTGTCGCCCAAAACGCCCAGAGGAGTTGACGCGCCGTAATCGTTCACGCCTGCCATAACGCTCACTATGTCGTATCGTTCACTCGTCGATTTTACGATTTCCGCAACGCACGCGCGTCCCCCCGCATTTGAAACCAGCGTTGCACCGCTCACGCCCGCATTTTTGTACGACTTAACGCCGAGCGTGTCCGCCACGAGTTTGGGATATGGATTTGCCATCTGTTTATATCCGTCAAGATAGTTTGCGCCGTACGTGATTGAATCGCCGAACGCGCAGTACGTCAAATCGGCAAACTCACCGCCGTTTTGTTCCTTGTCGTCCTTGTCTTTTTTGCCGACAGTCAACCCGACGCTCAGCCCCACGACGGTGCCGACAACCAAAATCACGACAAGCACGATTATGACGATTTTTTTCATAGCACACCTCAACGTTTATTTTTTTGATTGTGCCGCTTGCAAACACAAAGCAAATCAAAATATAACGACGAGCAACATCTTAAATCTTTCTTCGCCGAACACCGCGTGCGGATGACCTGCCGGCATGACGATGCTCTCGCCCTCTTTGATTATATATTCTTTTCCGTCAATAGTGATTTTTCCGACGCCGTCAAGACAAGTGACGAATGCGTCGCCGCCGGATTTGTGCGCGCTTATTTCCTCACCCTTGTCAAATGAAAACAGCGTGACGGACACAGCGTTGTTTTGCGCAAGCGTTTTGCTCACGACCTGCCCGTCTTGATATGCAACTTGATCTTTTAGCGTCAGCACTTCTGCCTTTGAAATATTCTTCATTTTTGTAAACATACACTTCACCTCACTGAAATTTTATTGATTTTCATAAAAAAACTTGCGTTATTTTATGGGTTTTTACGCGGTTTTTGACACTTTTTGAGCGTTGATTTTTGACATTTTTCGTAGATTTATGA
>CAVABL010000210.1:0-2124 GCA_963586735.1 Firmicutes bacterium TM09-10 | reverse complement strand
CCCCCATACCGAGTGGAAACACAAAGACATAATCAAGCACGATATTTGTCACTGCTCCCGAAACTTGCGCTATCGTTGCAAACACGCTCTTGCCCGTTGCCTGCAAAAATCTCTCGTAAATCGTATATCCTATCGAGCCGATTGAAAAACAGCAACATATTTTGAGATATGTCGACCCCATTTCGATGACGGTTTCGTCATTTGAAAAAAGCGAAATAAACCACTCCGTCAAAAACAAGCCAAAAACCAAAAAGACCGCATATATGACGAGCGCAAGAAAAATTCCGTTGCCTGCAACTTTGTTCACTCGCTCGCTGTCCTTTTCTCCGAGACTTTTCGACAGACACGCATTTATGCCGATGCCCGTACCCACGCCTATTGCAATCATCAGAAGCTGAATGGGAAATGCAAGCGTCAACGCCTGGTTTGCGATTGCTCCAACATCGCGTATATTTGCCACGAAAACACTGTCTACAACATTATACAGCGCCTGAAGCACCATCGACACGATCATGGGCAGTCCAAGAGCCCACAAAAGTTTTTTGACGGGAACGATTGCCATTTTGTTTTGTTGTTCGTTTTTCATACAACTCCTTTTTGCCGAGCAACGAAAAAAATCGCATCGCTCGGCAAATCCAAAAATCCGGATTTACGCTCAAAGCAACACGATTTTCGCTTGAAATATTTGTTTTTGGATTATAATAGCACAAATAAAATTTGTTCGTAAGCGTTTTTGCGTTTTTCTATTGTTTTTTTGAAAATTCTCAAGACAATACGCAATCTAAACCCAATGCGCAGACATTTGACTTTTCATCGCTTTGAAACTATAATTGTCACATCAATATCAAGAGGTATTTTATGCCATACACGGTATATCTAAAAAAAGGCGAAGAAAAACGCGTGCTTCATGGGCACAGTTGGGTGTATGCAAACGAAGTTTTTCGCATTGAAGGCAAGGACAAAAACGGTTCGTTGGCGATCGTGCGTACTCACGACGGCAGATTCGTCGGCAAGGGATATATAAATCATCTTTCAAAAATTCTCGTTCGCATCTTCATCCGTGACGAAAATCAAACGGACGACGAAGATTTTTACGTTCAGCGAATATCGGACGCAAAAGCGTCGCGCGACGCTTTGGGATATGACAATTGCTACCGCGCAATCTTTGCAGAAGCGGACAACCTGCCCGCTCTCATTGTTGACAAATACGACGAATTTCTTGTCTGCCAATTTTTATCGCTCGGCACAGACAAACAAAAGGACAAAATCGTCAATTGTCTCGTCAAGGTTTTTGCACCGAACGGCATTTACGAGCGCAGCGACGTGCAAGTCCGCGCAAAAGAAGGACTTTTGGAACAAACAGGAGTTTTGTACGGTGAAGTGCCCGACAAAATCGTTGTCGTGGAAAACGGCTTGAAAATGTCGATCGACGTGAAAAACGGACAAAAAACAGGATATTTCCTCGACCAAAAAGAAAACAGACTTGCTTCGCGCAGATACGCAAAAGGCAGAATTCTGGACTGTTTTTGCAACAGCGGAGGATTTTCGATGAATTGCGCACCGACGGCAAATGAAGTCATCTCATGCGACATATCCAAAACCGCACTCGAAAACGTTGAAGAAAACGCTCGTCTCAACGGCTTTTCAAACGTCACGACGCAATGCGCAGACGTGTTTGAAGCGTTGCGCGAATACAAAAACAATGGCGAGAAATTCGATCTAGTGATTCTCGATCCCCCTGCTTTTTGCAAGAGCGCAAGCGAAGTCAAGGACGCATACAGAGGCTACAAAGACATAAATGTTTTGGGCATGAAACTCGTGCGCAGCGGCGGCTATCTCATATCCTCGTCATGTTCGCATTATATGACGTTCCCTCTCTTTGAAAAGATGCTCGTTGAAAGCGCAAATGAAAGCGGAAAAATCGTGCGCACGGTGGAAATAAAATCGCAAGCGCCCGACCATCCGTCACTGTTGTGCGCGGAAGAAACACAATATCTGAAGTTTTTCGTGTTGCAAGTGATGTAAAGATATAAAATAGCCATGTAAAAACGTTCAAAATTCGTCAACGTCTGCAAAAATTTGTGCCGATTGACGCGAGGAACGTTGTTTGGAAAGTTTGTTTGC
>CAVABL010000209.1:0-2146 GCA_963586735.1 Firmicutes bacterium TM09-10 | reverse complement strand
TTATTCCTCTGTATTCAATTTGTCAACGTTCTTTTCAAAAAATTATGAAATTTTTGTAAAAAATTCCAAAAGTGTTATGTGTAAATAAATAGAACCTTACATTTCTATTGCTTGCATGCCCCCTATATTATCAGCCAAACTGTATACTATCGAACAATATCGAAAATAAGCGCATTTTTGGCGGGTTACATATTGATTTGCGCATTATTATATTATACAATTGAATTAAACATGCGCGCCTTAGAGCGCGATAGGAGGAATTATGAGCAACAAGATTCAAAAGCGACTGCCTTTTGTGTTTTTCGTAGCGCTTGCGATTGTGCTTGCAAGCGTAATGGCATTTTCAATCGGCACTGCAACGGCGGCAGATTCTTTAAAGACGCCGACAAACAAACTTACGATTGGACAATTCAGTGACATTCACTACTTCCCCGTCGACGATTGCTATCAAGACATCAACAGCGCCGACTACAAAACGAGCGACTTTTACAATTCTATGACTGGCGACACGAAACTCGTCATGGAAAGCGGCATGATTTTGAAACTTCAGATCGAAGAGTTCATAAAAGCAGCAAAAGCAGGCGCATGTCCGCAATACGTCTTTGCGTCGGGCGATCTCAGCAAAAACGGCGAAGTTACGGCTCTTGTCGACGTTGCAAACGCTCTGCGTTACATGCAAAACACAATCCGTGAATTTAAAGGATACGAAAATTTCCAGATTTTCACCACCCCGGGCAACCACGATTTGTACAACACATCGGGTGCGCTTTATTCAAAAACCGACGGCTCAAAACGCGTATCAGACGCTTTGACAGCCATGCAATTCGCACTCGTCTTTGCAGGGCTTGGCTATCCCGATGCAAACCTCACGGGTGACGGTGGTGCAATCAATCTCACCGAGTATCTTCCAGAAAGTTATTGGTATGGCGCATACACGGGCAAATATATCTCGTCAACAAACGCAGCAACCCTCGATATTCACTACTACAACGAGCATCTCGAGGCGGTCAACAATATGGATCCAACCGCCACGACAGCGAACAAACTCAACGAATATTATCAAATCGGCGATGCCAAAAACTCGCTTTCACTCACTGCCGCAATCAATGTCGACGGACTTAAAGACTATGCGATCATGGTCATCGACGCACACGATAGAGAAATTGCGGACGTCGGCGCATATGTCAGAGTAAGCAAAGCTGAATACGAAGTTCTCAAAAACAAGACGCAGGCGGACGGCAACGCATACACCTATTACGGCGCAACGAATGAAGGTGCGGTTGACACGTCAACCACGGTAAGCCCGAAAAACGCTTTTGCAAACGATGAAAATGCCGTGGTATTCCGTTCAACAGGGTACGATCACCTATGTGGCGGAAGACTCACCGAGGGTGTTCTCAATTGGATGCAAGAATTTTGCGACGCGCAAAACGCCACCGCTCCCACTCTCAACGAGCGAACAATCATCACGTGCTTCCACCAAAATGCGCTTCCGCACTGGGAAATGGAAGACGAGATTCTCAAAGATTTCACCATTTACAATTGGGAAAACACCGCAAAACGCTTGCTCGATATGGGCGCGCGCTATGTTTTCACGGGACACATGCATGTTTGCGACGCTATGACCTACACCGACATCGAGGGCAGAACGCTTTACGATTTTCAAACGGGTTCGTGCGTGAGTTACTATTCACCGAGAAGATACTCCACCGTTGAAAGATACGACTTTGACGGCAAACTCGGCGAAACGTGCATTTCGTCCGTCTACTGTCTTGATGATATAAGCGACCGTCCTTTCAAAGAAGTACCGAGCACAAATGTGTTTGACACTGATTTGAAATTTGACGATACCGCTTTTCAAGTTGCTATTGCCGAATATAAAAATGCAAAAACACAGTCCGAAAAGGAAGGAAAATGGGCGGCAGTGGTTGCAACAAACCCGGATTATCTTGCGTATATGATCAATTACGACAACATGAACGCAATGAACTATAACGACTATATCAACGAACAGATCTATGCCGTTTTGGTGGACAGAATCGTCAGCCACTTCATCAATCAAAGCACAATCGATTCGCTAGTCGGCACGGTGACGGGGATGCTTGACAATTCCGACGGCAAAAACACAGTTCTCAACATCGTTTCG
>CAVABL010000208.1:0-2171 GCA_963586735.1 Firmicutes bacterium TM09-10 | reverse complement strand
CTTTGTATTGTGCGTTGTCTGCAACAGACTTCAAAACCGGAACGTAGCCCGACGTCATTGAAAACTCTGCCTGGAAGTCAACGCTCGTCGTGAGGAATTTGACAAAAAGCCACGAGGCAAGCACTTCTTGCGGATTGCTTTTCCCGAATATGCAAAGGCTCGGACCTTGCGAAATGACTTTCTTGTTGTTTGCGTTTGCTTGCGGAATGCTCGCAATGCCGACTTCAAACGGATATTGACCGTTTTCGCCCTTGCTCGGACGTTGGTGCGTTGCGCCTGCAGACGAGCCGATTGACATGTAACTTCTGCTCGATGCAGTTGTGTCGGTGAACAAACCGGACGTGTAGGAGCCATAAATCTCCTGCGTCGTCACAAGACCTTCATTGTACCAACTGCGGATTCTTGAAACAAAGTCCTTGTTGGTTTGATTGTTGAAGAGGAAGTGATTGTTTTCGTCGGCGCTGGTGTATGGCGAACCGAGTTGCTCGCACATCGTGATGAACCAGTTGGATTCGGAGTCGTAGCCGAGAGGAATGGTCGAACTGTCAATCTTCTTGATTGCTCTGCACACATATTCCATGCTGGTATTGCAATTCGACGGGCATGAATTCGTGCACCACCAATGCGTAGGCACTTGCAGATTGTGTTCATCAAAGAAAGTCTTGTTGTAGTAAAGAACTTCGGTTGACTTTGAAAACGGCATCGAATACATGAAATCATCGCCGAATTGACGACCTTCCTCATAGTAACCTTTGATGAAATCGTTCTTTTGTTCTTGCGTAAGTCCCAAAATTTCGGTTGTGCCGTCCGCCCTCTGAACCGTTTCGGTGCTGTCGATTATGTTGTCAAGTTGAACGACGGCATTTGCCATGTTGTAAAGCGCAACATGATCGGGATAGCAGTATGCGATGTTCGGTTGTGTGTTTGCCGTGAGTTGCGTGCTGATCTTGTCTCTGACATCGTCATAACCGCCGACTTGCTCGTGAACAATGTGAATATTCGGATAAAGTTTGTTGAATTCCGGAATATAATTGTTCAGAACGTCGGACAAGTTCGAGCCCATCGTGTGATAGAACGTGATTGTAACGTCGCTTCCATTATAGCCGCCTTCGGGGACGTTGAAGTTTGCAACTGGCTTGGAGTCCTTGTCACATGCGACAAAAATCGACATGGATGTCAATGCAACAACCAACAACAATACGATTGCAAGTGTTTTTTTCATGTTGTTTCTCCTTTATAATCTTCTTTTAATCAATATAATATAATTGCGAGTTCGTCACAATACGGAACATCGGCAGTGCGTCGACGCAAATTGTGAATCACCCCTTGATACCGCTTCTCGACACGCCCTTCATGATGTATTTGCGCAAGAAAACAAACACTAGGAACAACGGCAACGAAACAAGCGCGACAGCCGCCATCTGTTGAGGATAGTTGGTTTCGTTTGTGCCGGCATCGGTAAATGCACTTCTCAAGCCGTTTGCAACGAGTCTCGGCCATACGTACGAGTTCCATGCGCCCATCATTTTCAAAATCGTGATGGATATGATCGTCGGAAGCGCAAGCGGAATCATGACTTTCCACAAATATTTCAAGTCGCTCGTGCCGTCAACTTTTGCGGCAAGATACAACTCGTTTGGAATTTGCATGAAGTTTTGTCTGAGCAAATATATGTAGAACACGCTCACAAGGAACGGAACTATCAACGCAGTGTAAGTGTTGAGCCAACCGAATTTGACAACCGTAATGTAGTTTGTGATCGTGAACATCTCACCGGGAATCATCATCGTTGCGAGCAATGCGCCAAATATGATGTTTTTCCCCTTAAATTCAAGTCTCGCAAACGCAAACGCCGACAAAACGGTGATCACAAGCGACAATATAGTTGAAACGATACCCACGAGAACGGTGTTCTTGAACAACGTGCCGAGGTTGCCCGTCGCAAATGCCGCACCGTAGTTTGACCACATTGCGTGTTGAGGCCAAAACGTCGGGATCGCCAATCTGTATTCTTCCATCGATTTGAGAGAAGAAATGATCATCCAATAAAACGGGAAGAGAACGCCGATTGCGACGAGTATCAGAAAAGCATACTTCAATATCGTCCCGATCACACTGAAAGCCTTTTGTTTGGTGTTGACGGTCTTGATGTTTTTGTTGTGCATTATCAC
>CAVABL010000207.1:0-2180 GCA_963586735.1 Firmicutes bacterium TM09-10 | reverse complement strand
TTGAAGAGCTACCGTCAACAAAAAGTTACGGCAAGCGACGAATCTGCGTTTGAAGAGCAATTCGTGTCAGAAGCAAACGCGCGTATTCAGGATCTAATCGACTTTGTTGCGTTCAGTTATAGTAGTACAAAAGAGACCGAGCGTCCAAGCGATCGTTGGTCTGCTGCCGAAAAAGCGCAACTTGTCAAGGATATCGATTATATTGCAGAAACGTTCAAAAAAGAACTTGCAACCGATTGGAACAATATCGATCTCGAATCGTACAAGAAAGATAACGGATTCACAGAGGCATGGCAAGTGTTTATGCTCAACGACGGCGGAATGAGCGAACTTTTGCAAAGAGATTCAAGCAACAAACTCATCAAGGTTAACGGAAACTATCAACTCGATAAAGATGCAGCGGATACGTTCTATGAGGATTCGATCGCTCCTTACGTTGCGGAAAGTTCGTTGAGCAAAGAGGAAGCAATCAAGGAATACTGCATTGATAATGTGTATGAGTCTTACTTTAAAACCGATGACGGCGGGAATATCGTTCTCTCAAGGCTCCAAACATCAAACTTCACAAGCGTCGTGAAATATTGGCAAACCGCATCCACGGTGCTCGATCAATTTACGGCGGAAGCAAAGAGCGAATATTTCAAGGGAAGCGATATGGTCGTGCCGAGCATCACCGGTATCACGACGTATAAGGCAAGCAACTTCAACAGCAAGGATCTCGGAAGTGAATACGATGTGCTTTCAATCAAGATCAACGACGTAGATCCCAAGGCAATTTATAACTTTGCATTTACGGTTGCTCCGTTGCACTACTATTCGGGTGAATTTAACGGTGTGAACTATGTTGAGGCATTTAACGGCAAATCCAACTTCGGTGTTGCGTTCGGCTCGATCGACTTCATGAATAACGTTATCAACGCGTCAACAAAAGTCGGACTCCCCGTCGGTGCAGGTTCGTATATGGCGTCAAGCGCAAACGGCGGCACCGCAACGAGCGATACGTTCTACAACAACAACATGGTGTATTACGAGCGCAATCCGTATTTTGAGACTGTCGGCGAAAAAATCAACAACGCAAAAATCAAATACGTCCGTTATAAAGTCGTTGAATCGGATCAGATCATCAACGCTTTGACGAACGGCGATATCGATTTTGGCGAACCCAGTGCAACGCAGGCAAATATCTCTGCAGTGAATAATGCAGGCCTCGGTCACTACGAAATCTCGACAAGCGGTTACGGTTATGTCGGAATCAACCCGAGATTCGTTCCGAACATCAACATCCGTCGCGCAATTATTAAGGCAATGGACACGGCAACAATCACGTCAAACTATTATCAGGGCGGTCTTGCGGAAATCATTTATCGTCCTATGTCAAAGACGAGTTGGGCATATCCGAACGACGCAACGGTGTACAAGGACGAGACATCAGGCGTCAGCTATGCGTTTGATAGCACGGGTTACGAGATTAAGAAACTTGTTGAAAACGCAGGTTATGTTTCAAACGGCACTTGCGGCGAGAAGACAATCGAAGGATTTGGAAAAGACACGCTCGATTACAAGTTTACGATCGCCGGCGGTTCAACAGATCACCCTGCGTACAACATGTTCCTCAAGGCAGCGCAAATTCTCAACGGCACGGGTTACTTCAACGTCAAAGTCGTGACGTCTCAAACCGCACTCAGTGATTTGTCTTCGGGCAAACTCGCAGTGTGGGCGGCGGCATGGTCGTCAACGATTGATCCCGATATGTATCAAATTTACCACATCGATTCGCAAGCAAGCTCAACGAGCAACTGGGGCTATAAGCAAATCAAAGCAGGCAAATCAACCGCATACGTAACGGAATATAAAATCATTACGGAATTGAGCGACCTCATCGATCAGGGACGTGCGACAACCGATCAGAACGAGAGAAAGAGAATCTATGCCCAGGCTCTTGATAAGATCATGGAATTTGCAGTCGAGATGCCTACGTATCAGAGAAAAGATATGTCGGCATACAATAAAAACGTGCTTGACGAGAGCACTATGACTCCGGTTCAGGAACGTTCCTCATATAACGGATTGATTTCAGAGATCTGGAATTTGAATTACAGATAAAAATTGCGTTTTTTGAACGCTTAACACAAAAAACAACGGCGTCGGGCTATGAAAATGCCCGACGCAAAGACAGGATA
>CAVABL010000206.1:0-2186 GCA_963586735.1 Firmicutes bacterium TM09-10 | reverse complement strand
CTCGATAGGTTCTTGCTTTTTGCCTTTGAGCACGTAGAGCGTGCCGATTTTTTCGGTTTTTTCAACGCTTGCGTTGTAAACGGTGTCGCCGCTTGAAAGTTTGCCGCCGAGCACCTTGAAGATGAGGAGTTTGCCGACGTAGGGGTCAACCACCGATTTGATGACTTGCGCGCAGAACGGAGCGGCGGGATCGACGCCGACTTCGGTTTCCTTGCCGTCAACGATTGCTTTGATCTTGTGCGCTCTTTGCGGATGCGGCATAAGATCAACGAGTTTATCCATGAGTCGTTTGACGCCTTTTGAAGTCTGTGCGTTACCTGCAACGAGCGGAACGAAAATATCGTCTGCGATTGCGGCGTGCAAACCTTTTTGAATTTCCTCTTCGGTGAACGCTTCGCCGTCAAAGAACTTCATCATAAGTTCCTCATCGGTTTCGGCGATCATTTCCATGAGTTTGCCGTTGAATTCGTCAACCGTCGCTTGCAAATTTGATGGGGTTGCGATTTCCTTGCCTTGCAAATCGAACGCCTTGTTTGAAAGCACGTCGACGCAACCGACCATTTTGCCGCCTTCCATTATCGGAAGTTCGATGGGGACGACGCTCTTATATTTTGCCATGATTGCTCTTGCCGTGCCCATAAAGTCACTGTTGTCCTTGTCGACAGCGTTGACGAAGATGAGAGCAGCCACTTTCTTTTCCTGGCACAATTCCAACGCTTTTTCCGTGCCGACCGTGATAGAACCGGTTGCGGACGTAACGACCACTGCGCTGTCTGCTGCATGGAGTGCGGCAATCATCTCGCCTTCGAAGTCGAAAAATCCGGGAGCGTCGAGGATATTGATTTTGGTGTTGCGATAAATCGCATAGCCGAGCGACAACGAAATTGAAATTTTGCGTTTGATTTCTTCGTCGTCGTAGTCCATCGTGGACGAACCGTCGTCAACTTTGCCCAAGCGGTCGATAGTCTTGGCTTCGAACATCATAGCTTCAGCGAGGGACGTTTTGCCCTCGCCGGAGTGGCCGATGAGAGCCACGTTGCGAATTGAGTCTGTATCAAAAATCTTCATAATTTACCTCTTTTGAAGTGGATAGTTCAATTATATAATAAAATTGTACATTTATCAACCACAAATTTTGCCCAAAACACTCTTCAAAATGCATATACGGCGAAAAAGCGGTTTAGAACATCGAAAATTTTTTTGAATCGCAATTCATTGGCAACTGCCAAAAACAAAAACACCGTGTTAGAATGACGATTTTTTAAAACGAAAAATTTTTATTGCCGTTTTTGTAAACTTTTGCACGCAAAAATTCATATATAGAAAGCGTGGCAACCATAGGAGTGTACGACAGCGGCATAGGCGGACTCACCACCCTCAAAATTTTACTCGAAAAATTTTCGGGCAACGATTTTCTATATCTTGCGGACAATGCCGCACACCCTTTCGGAACGAAGGACAAACGGCAACTCGAAGACATCGCAAACACGGCGATAGCCAAACTAAAAAACAACACCGACTTTGTCGTGCTTGCCTGCAACACGGCGTCGAGCATATACGACGAGCAGGACGTGTTCAAACTTTTGCCACCCATACACGAGGCAAACGAAAACGCATTGCTCGTCGCAACGGATTTGACGATTGAGAGCGCAAAAATTCTTCCCGAACACGTCGCCGAAACGAGCGAACTTGCCTCGATGATTGAAGTGCAAGCCTCCATACAAAGCAAAAAAGGCAATCTCGACATGCGCGCGCTTCTTCCCTATCTTGCGCAAAGACTCTTCAAATTCAA
The DNA here is from genome assembly GCA_963586735.1 of Firmicutes bacterium TM09-10. Classification (GTDB taxonomy): domain Bacteria; phylum Bacillota; class Clostridia; order Christensenellales; family CAG-917; genus CAG-475. Next base: position 394 of record CAVABL010000206.1, on the reverse strand, counting down.
GGGCGTGAAAAAAGTCGTGCTCGGTTGCTCGCATTACCCCTACTGCAAAGCGCAAATCTCAAAAATTTTGGGTGACGTATCCTACTTTGACGGCAACGATGAGTTGACAAAATCGCTTGCAAAATACGTTTATCCTCTCAAAAATCAAAGCAAAATCGACTTTGCGTTCACCGGCGCGAACGAAGAAAAAAAATATAGAAAAATTCTTTCGATTCTTCAACAAAACGACAATCCACCGCATTAGAATGTCTGTTACAATCCGAACGCGACGTTTATTGCGCCCGAAACGACGTTTGCCGCCAAGCCGACGACATAGTCGATATCTCTCGGTGCGACAATCAAATCGGACACCCCGAAATTTTCCGCACTTTCGACAACCATATCCGTGACTATG
>CAVABL010000205.1:0-2189 GCA_963586735.1 Firmicutes bacterium TM09-10 | reverse complement strand
ATCTATGTAGAGCGTAAGTCCGATGATTGTCGTCAAGGTTTCGGAAAGCGGAAACGCAATCCATGTGTAATCGAGCCCTATGAACGAAAACGCATAAAACAGCGGCATAAGCCCGACGACTTGTCGTATGAGCGACAGCGCAATGCTCGGCACTGATTTGCCTATCGCTTGGAAAAACACCGGCAACATAAGCGAAAACACCGCCGGCATGAAACTTGCGCCTATGATTCTGAACGCCGTCTGCCCGATTTCAAGCACCTTTTCGTCCTTTGAGAACAAGCCTATGAACGTCTTTGGGAACGCCTCGAAACATATTATGCCCAAAATCATGAACACCGCGCTGATGAGCAACGCGTCGTTCATCACCCTCTTGGCGCGCGCAAAGTTGTGCTGTGCATAGTTGTAACTTATCACGGGCACGATGCACGTTTGAAGCCCGAAAAGAGGGATGAAGAAAAACGTCTGAAGTTTGTAGTAAAGCCCCAAAACAGTCACCGCCTCGTCGCAAAAGCCCGTCAGAATCGCGTTCAGCACAACGATGTAGACGACATACATCATCTGCATGACGATGGACGGCAAACCAAGACCGTATATGTTGCGCGTAAGTTCGAGCCCCTCTTTGAATTTGGGCGGTTTGCGCATGCCTTTGATTCCGACGATGATTGCGGACAAAAACTGTCCCGTTATCGTCGCAATCGCCGCGCCGAGCACTCCCATGGGTTTCAACGCACCTATGCCGAATATGAATATCCAATCAAGCAGAACGTTCGTCGCAGCACCCGCAAGTTGCGCGAGCATCGGGACGACCATATTGCCGTGGGATTGATGCACCTTTGACCATACGCCCTCCAAAAACGTGCCGAGCGAGCCGACGCACACGACCATGCCGTATTGGTATGCGTACTCGATTGCCTCGGGCGCGTTTGCCATGGCGCGAATGTAGGGTTTCATAACGAGCGCGCTTATTCCTGCAAATATCGCCCACATAAGCACGGCAAGCACCACGCCCGTTCCGGCGGTTGACTTTGCCTTTTGAGTCTCTCCGCGCGCGTAGAGTCGCGACATATAGGTGTTGACGCCGACGCCCGTGCCCACCGCAAGCGCGGTTATAATCAATTGCAACGGATATATGACCGAAAGCGCGGTGAGCCCGTGCCCCGAATATTGTCCGACGAAAAGACTGTCCACGATGTTGTACAGCGACAACACCAGTTGCGACAGCATGACCGGCGGCGATATTTTGAGCAGAATTTTCCAGATGCTTTCCGTCCCGAAAAACTCCGCCTCGTTTTCAATTTGAGTGCGCTTTTTGAACATAGTTTCACTTTGCCGCAAATCAAAAATTCAACGGCATATGGATTATACGACAACGCATTTGCAAAAGCAATAAAAACAATGAAAATAGGCATACAAATATGCATATCAATCGCCAAAAAATATTTTTTGAAACCGCACGAAAAATCAAAAGATATATTCCATTTGCGTTTCTTTTTCGAACATACCCATTTTTTTATAAAACGCTCGAGCGGATTTGTTGCCGCTCCAAACGTTGAGCGTGACGTCATAGCAACCGTTTTCGCGCGCAAAATTCAGTGCGTACTTCCAAAGAGCCCTGCCGACGCCCTGCCTGCGCGCGCCGTCGTCAACGCACAAATCGTCGATGAAAAGCGTCTTGAACGGTTTGTATACCGCCTGCGCATTGTCCCGAAAAATGCAGAACATATGCCCCAACACTCTGCCGTCATAGACAACCGAACGAACACGGGCATTTTTTCGTCCTAAATCAACGCCTCGAATTTTTCGTCGTCGTATTTTACGGCGTTTTCAATAAATATATCCGGGCGCAAACCTGCGTGCAAATTGTTCACTTGTTTAAGCAATTTTTCGATTCCGTCCCTGTCCTCGATTTGCGCTTTTCTTATAATCATACTGCCTCCGTTTACGTCGCCCGTTAAATTTTTTCAAAAAAATTATATCATTTTTGCAACCGACGTGCAAACGACACGGAAAGCTATTGCTTCAAAGTTCGTTCTATTTTCTCAACTCCTCGATTTTCTTACCACTTTGAGTTGTCCAGTACTTCCAACCATCAACAGAACTTCCGACGACAAATTTTGCTGCCGCACTTGGCGAACCGAAAGTAATGTCGGTACACAAAATCATTTTGTCACCGACAACCTCAATTTCAT
>CAVABL010000204.1:0-2190 GCA_963586735.1 Firmicutes bacterium TM09-10 | reverse complement strand
GCATACAATAGTTGTATGTGGTCAAACGTGATAAGTGTGGGCAAGGAGTATGGCAGAGAAATAGATTATATTCTGGGTAAACTGAAACGCACGAAAGATTTGTCTTTTGCAACCGAGGAAACGAGGGAAAGATTGTGGATTTATCTCGCATCGTCGTGCGACGTCGCGCAGAAAATCGAAAACGAAATTTTTGAGATGCTTTTCGTCGTGTTTTTGTCCTTTTTGAAACTGAGATTCTTCGTCGAAAGATTGCCGCTTTGCAATATGTCGTATGCAAAATGCGCTCTGCTTTGCTCTATGCTACACTTTGACAGAGAGTTCGAGGAAAACGTCGTTGCGAAAATTTTGTCCGATTCTATGGATTTCAACGTTGACGGATTGTTCAACTTTCGCATGAGGTCGCTTAAAGACGCCTGGACGGAAATTGCGGACGTTGCGGCAAGGCTTTTGCAAGGGGGCGATAACGACGGCGACGTGTTTGACATCGCAACGTTCATCGCAGGCAGTGAGCAAGGCAAAAATCGCATTGCGACGAACGGAAAAACCGTCGATAACCTGACAGAGAGAAAACGAGTTGAAATCGTGAAGTTGTTTGACGAGGACGAGTTCAACCTTATCGACGCGGTCATAAGAGAAAAACCCTGCGAGATATACGTTGAAAAGAACGCGTTTTCGGATATGACGCGCAATACATTGAAAAGAATCGCGAAAGTTATCGAAAAAGTATAAAACACAGAATCCCTCAAAAGTCGCTAAAATGCCTCAAAAAGAGTCTAAAAGCGCTTTGGCAAAACACGAAACGTGTTGCAATATATTTAGATAAAACACGATAAGTGCTACATTAAAAATGAACGACTAGTTTTGTTTTTTGGAAATAATGACACTATAGTTTTGAAAAATAACACTAAATAACACTATAGTTGAAAAATGCGAGGCAGGTTTTTGCCTCGCATTTTTGTGTTTTCGTTTGATTGTCAATAAACTTTTCTTGCCTTGACGACGTCCTTGCAATCGAAAGTCAAATCGTCGTCGTTTGAATCGAGAATGGTGTAGCGGATGCCGTTTCTCGTTGCGCTCACTCCGCCGAATTCGTTTTGTCCGTTGTCCGTTGAAATCACCGTGTAGCGATGAGCGGCGGTTTTGGGCGCGCTTAGGTTTGGGAAATTGACGGAATTTTTGACGTTGCCGTTTTCGATGTAGTCTTTAAGTTCGGTTGCCGCCATAACCGCGCAATTGTCCTCTGCCTCCTCGGTTGACGCTCCGAGGTGAGATATTGCGATTATGCCCTCGACGCCTATGCACTCTTCGTTTGGAAAATCGACAACGTATTTGCGAATCTTTTTGCTCTTGATTGCGTCCTTGATTGCCGATACGTCGCAAAGTTCGCCACGCGCGGCGTTGATGAGAATCACGCCGTCTTTCATCGTTTTTATGCTCTGCGCGTTGACAAGACCTTTCGTTTCGGGCGTCATGGGCATGTGTAGAGTGACGAAATCGGCGTTTGCCCATGCCGCTTGCATGTCGTTGAATATGGTGACGAAGGGAATTTCCGCCTTTGCGCCGTCGGAGATGAAGGGGTCGTAGCCGACTATATTCATGCCGAGCGCATGAGCGGATGCGGCAACTTTTCTGCCGATTGCGCCTAGTCCCAAAACACAAAGTGTTTTGCCGAGAATCTCGCTGCCTGCAAATTGTCCTTTGCCCTTTTCGACTTGCTTGGCAACGTCGTCGCCGTGCAACGTGTTTGACCACGCGATTGATTCATATACGTTGCGTGCGCCTATGATGAGCGCGGCAATGACGAGTTCCTTGACGGCGTTTGAGTTTGCGCCCGGGGTGTTGAAAACGCATATCCCTTGCTTTGCGTAATCGGCATGCGGAATGTTGTTCACGCCTGCGCCCGCTCTTGCAACCGCCAAAAGCGAGGACGGAACGTCATATTCGTCCATTTTGAATGAGCGAACGAGGATTCCGACGGGATTTTGACTCGAATCCGTGAGGTTGTAACCCTCGAGAACGGGATTTGCGCATTCGGATATGGAATTGAGCTTCAAAATGTCCATGGCGCGCCTCACTTGTTTTCAAGTTCAAACTTCTTCATGAAGTCGATGAGCGCTTTCACGCCCTCTATCGGCATTGCGTTGTAAATTGACGCTCTCATGCCACCCACGAGTTTGTGGCCCTTCAAGC
>CAVABL010000203.1:0-2209 GCA_963586735.1 Firmicutes bacterium TM09-10 | reverse complement strand
TGTTTAGTGCTGCTGCGGTCAAGCTCTGACACGGTTCGCAGTATGACATTGCACGGGACCTTGCTATCAACATTCCTTGCACCATGCAGCCAACCATATCCAAGACCTCGGACGGCGTTCGACACTACTATTGCGGATTGTAGTTCACAGGGCACCGCAAGCTCCCCGTCTAGCACGGTGAAATTATTATATCATCATGATTTGATTTTTGCAACAATATATTCGTCAATTGCAAAAATGCGCCTTATATTAAAAAATCATCGATCTTACGACGATTTTTTAATGAGATTGTTGTCAGATAATTTTTGATGGCAGGGATTTCACTTTATTTGATATCTCTCTTTTCAAAGGTGAAGTACCCGACAAGTGTGCATATAACGCTGTATGCAATCGGCATCACCGTTGCCGCGATGATTTGCACCATCGAGAGTTTGTCTGCGCTCGATGCAATGCTCATTTGTTGCAGAGGAAGGAATATCGTCCAGTCCACCTTTTTGCCTGCAGTGTCGGTGATTCCCAAAACGGAAGAGACTACGCTCACGATTATGCTCAAAAGCAAATATGCCGCAATGCTTGTTGCAATCGACGTTCCGGTTGATCTACAAAGAAAGTTTATCATCACGAAGATGGAAACCGAGGCAATGCCTGCAAGGATTTGCAAGGCAAAATTTCGCATAAGCGTGCCGAATTTTGCACCGGTAAATCCGCCCGGACTGCCACTGATTGCAAAGAATATCCCGCTCACAAGTAGAGCAAAACACATATAGAACACAAACAAACACACGAGCGAGAGCCACTTTGAGAAATACGTGTCGACTCGTTTTGTTCCTCTTGCGGTCGTGAGCGCGATATATCCGCATGAAAAGTCCTTCCCGATGAATATGCACGCCACGATTGCGATGAAAAGTTCAACGTTTGCAATAGACGTCGAGCCGTATAGCAATGTTATGATGAGGGAATCGATGAAAGACAGCGTTGCGTTCGCTTCGACATCATCACCTTGTTTTTCAATAAGTTTGATGCCTACCCAGTATATCGCAAACGTGATAAAGATGAGAAGGAACATCACGACGAGGGATATCCATACGCTTTTGAGTTTGCGAAGTCTGTAAACATCGCTTGTGAGTGCCAAAGAAAACGAGTTATTCTTCATTTTTGATACCTCCCATAAGCGAAATAAACGTTGATTCCAAATCGCCCTGACACTCGGATATGCTCAAAACCGAAACGTTTGCATCCTTGAACATCTTTGCGACTTCCGGAATGCCTTTTGACAAATCGTAAAGCGCGAGAGTGTTGTAGGGGAGAATTTCGAAATCGTGAGCGTGATAGTTTTCAACAACCACGTTGAGCGCGATTTTTAGATCGTCAACGACGACTTTGATATACGGTCTGCAAAGTTCGTCAAGGTCGCTTTGACGGAGTTCCTTGACAAGTTTACCGCCTTCGATTATACCGTAACAAGTCGCAAGTTTTTGAAGTTCGGCAAGCAGGTGAGAGGATATGAGAATCGTCACTCCATCACGATTGAGGCGCTGCAATAGTTCACGCACTTCGAATATCCCTGTTGGATCGAGTCCGTTGACTGGTTCGTCCAAGATAAGTATTGACGGATCTCCAATGAGCGCAACGGCAATTGCAAGACGTTGTTTCATGCCAAGAGAATAATTTTTGACTTTTGTGGGGTTGTTTGGATCGAGACCTACTCTGTGAAGAATATCTTTGAGTTTTTCATCACCGGTTACACCCAAGGAATAGCCGATTGATTTCATATTTTCAAGTCCGGTGAGATGTGTCGAAAGGGCGGGAGAGTCAACGATCGAGCCGATTTTCTTGCGTTCATATGCAAGTGCGTCCGCGCTTGATGCACCGTTTATGCGAATCTCGCCACTTGTTGTGTTTGCAAGTCCCAAAAGGATTCGGATGAGGGTTGTTTTGCCCGCTCCGTTTCTTCCGACGAGACCGTAGATGTCGCCCTCTCGTACGGTGAGTGATACGTCGTCAAGCACGATCTTGCTCTTTCCGTAACGTTTTGTCAGATGCGACGTTTCAAAAACGTTCATGATTTACCTCTTATATGTTTGATAAATTTATTATAACACAAAACCCGCATATGTCCAAGTTTGACTTTATCATTGCGAAATTTAATAGACATTTAATGTTTTTTAGATTTGTTTTTACATGATAATACGAAACGTGCATCCAATTC
>CAVABL010000202.1:0-2217 GCA_963586735.1 Firmicutes bacterium TM09-10 | reverse complement strand
GTCGTCGCCTCCTTGCGTTTCGTCGCCCTTTTTCTTTTTTGCGGGCAGAACGTCAAGCGAAAGCACCTCGTCCATATCCACTTTCGTGGGCACTTTCGACCAGTCCGCGTCAAATTCCTTTTCCTTTGACGGATCGACCTTTTCGGGTTTCTTTGTGAAGCGTTGGAAAATCGTTCGCCTTATGAGCGCACTGAGAGTTCCGACGTTGTATTTTTCACGGAAAGGTTTGAGTTTGGGGGCGTTCGTATAGATGACTATACCGACGAGGATTAGCGCGTAAATGATATTTTTGACCGCCGCGAGATCGCCCGTGAACACACTGTTGAGTTTCACGTTCAAGAACGTTATGAGAGCGGCGGCGATTATGCTTCCGTTGATGCTTCCCATTCCGCCGAGTACAACCATAACCAACACGTCAATCGAATAGTTGTACGTGAACGCGTTTGCCGCAACGGTGTTTTTCGTTGCCGCAATCAACACGCCCGCAACGCCGGCAATGAAAGAGGACAGCACAAACACGAATATCTTGTAGAAGGACACGTTGACACCCATTGCGCGCGCGGCGATTTCGTTGTCGCGTATTGCGGTGACCGCTCTTCCGTGCTTGCTTCGTATGAAGTTTTTGATGAGTATCACACACACGAGCGCGACGATGAATATGATTGGGTAGAGTTTTGAATAACTGTATCTCATTGCGTTCTGCACGCCGATTGCGCCGCCGAAGAAAGGAATTTGCTCGAACACAGTCTGAACGATCTGGCAAAAAGCAAGGGTGACGATTGCAAGATAGTCGCCTTTGAGCCTCAATGCCGGAAGTCCGATGACGAAGCCGAATATTGCGGCGATAAGTCCGCCGACAAACATCGTGATTATCAAAGACAAGAGCGGATACGATTGCGACAATTGCGGATATACGCTGTTTTGGAAAGTCGCTCCGAAGATTGCTCCGATGCTGACGAATCCGGCGTGACCGAGAGAGAGTTCTCCCAAAAATCCGACGACGAGGCTCAACGACACCGCCGCGATGATTGCGCAACCCATCTGTTCGAGCATAAACGACGAACTCATGCTTATCGAACCGGTCACCGAAAGGGGAATGAGCACGGCAATCACGATTACAAAAGCGATATATGTAACGAAGTTCTTGAGTTTAAAACTTTTTTTGACGGCGGAAAAGTAAGACAATATTTTTTCTTTCATACTTTTTCCCTCTTTTTTCTTCCCAAAAGTCCGGTGGGTTTGATGATGAGTATCAAAATGAGCAATGCAAACTCGATTGCCACCGTGTATGGACTGAGCGCGGGCACTGAATTTGAAAACGTTTCAATCAGTCCAAGCAAAAGTCCGCCGAGCATTGCGCCGGGGATAGAGCCTATGCCGCCGATAACCGCCGCCGTAAACGCCATAATTCCGGGCATCGAGCCCATCGTATTGCTCACGGAGAAGGGGTTTTTGAGGATTATGAAGAAACTTGCAAATCCTGCAAGTGCCGAGCCAATCGCAAATGTTATAAGAATAATCTTGTTTGAATTGATGCCCATGAGCATAGCCGCGCCCTTGTCCTCGGACACCGCAACCATTGCTTTGCCCGTTTTCGTCTTGTTGATGAAAAGGGTGAGCGCAATCATCACCGCCGTTGCCGATGCGAGCGTGACGAGTGTACCGACGCTCATGATAAAATCGCCCGAGCGTATCGTGCCGAGGTCTATTTCGACGAAGTGCGGTTCCGTGCCGAACGCAAGTTGCGCAATGCTTTTCAAAAGATAACTCACGCCGATTGCGGTGATGAGCACTGCAAGAGGGGATGCTCCGCGCAAAGGCCTGTACGCCAGCAGTTCTGTCAATATACCCACTGCCATGGCGGCAACGATTGCCACGATGATCGACACCGTGGTTATCCCCGTCGCGTTGAGCACGAGCATCAATGCAAAACCGCCAACCATGATGATTTCACCGTGCGCGAAGTTGAGCATTTTCGCTATGCCGTAAACCATCGTGTAGCCGAGCGCGATCATTGCATAGACGCCGCCGAGGCTCAATCCGTTGATGAAAGTGATCAAAAAATCCATTTTTATCTCCCAAAATCGAGATTATATGAAGCGCTGTCAAGTCGCAAACCTGACAGCGCATTCCGTTAAGCGTTTTTTGCCTTTATTTCAAATTTTTGCGCACTCTTTGCAACCGTGCCGTCATTATTCCAATGAATCGGGTTGCCCG
>CAVABL010000201.1:0-2236 GCA_963586735.1 Firmicutes bacterium TM09-10 | reverse complement strand
GCCGTAAATTTTTCTAAAAAATAACTTGACTTTTCATTGGAAGAGTCACAATGATCCCCGACGTCTGTTTGTGTCATGGCGAAGAGGAATTTCACTCCGTTATAGCCAACAAAAATCACGTGATTTGTCTTTTTATTTAAGTCCCAATCCGATGCTAAACGCTTTTGCGACTGTTTGTCCCAACACGATGTAGACGTTGTTTGCGCTGTCAAACGTTATCGGCGCAAGTTTATGAACATCGATTTTGCCGTCTGTGAGAACGCTCTCGTCCACCGACACATTGACGATGCGCCCTTTCAGAGTGCCGTTTTCGCTGTCATAATCAATGAGTTCGCACTCGATTGCAAACGGTAATTCGTTTATAATCGGAGCGTTCACTCTTGCGCTATGCGTGACGGTAAATCCGGTTTTTGCAAACTTGTCGGGGTTATCGTTTGCCGACACAAGCCCGAGGTAGTCGCATTCTTTGACGTATTTTTCCGTTGCGACGGACACCGTAAATGCCTTTTGTTCGAGGATATTTTTGACGGTTTTATGCTCTGCCGAAAGGCACATCGTGATTTGTTCATAGTCGCCGATACCGCCCCATGCAGCGTTCATAGCGTCAACGACACCGCTCTTGTCGCAAGTAGCAATGATAAGCACAGGCATAGGATAAAGCCACGTTTTTGCACCGAAATCTTTTCTCATAAAAGCCTCCAAAAAACCAATTTTGTGTTTAGATGATTATGTTATAAATCCTGTCTTGCAAATTGTCAATATCGATTGCAAAAATTCAGCCTTGCATCACATATTCCGTATACGCACCGAGATACGCAAAAGCGGAAAAATAAGTGTCGAGTTTAAGCGTGTTTGCGAGGAACACATCGGCGAGCAGTGCATTTCCCTGCGACAAAAAGAACAAATGTGCGCCGTAGTTGAAAATGCACTTTTGCAATTCGTCCTCGTCGGGTATGACATCACACTCGGCAAGCGAATCTCCGTCAAATAGTTTGATGGATTGCATATACCCCGTATGATGACCGATTTCCATCGTCCTGTCAAATTTTTTCATATCGTCCGCAATGTTTCTGCCCGTACGCACGTCGCACGCAACCGCCCAGAAGAGCGACGCAACGTACATGTCTCCGTTGTCTTTTGCAAGGTCTATACACTCGTCAAAGAGTGCTTTTGCCCCGTCAAAATCTCCCTCATAATACTTGCAACAACCAAGCATATATTTTGGGTCGAGTGTATCATTTGAGTGCTCGACGCACCAGACAAATTCCTCTTTTGCGTCGTCAAGTCGCAACGTCGAAAGATACCTCCCTGCACACTTTCTTCTTGCGTTGTAATCGTCAGGACAAAACTCTTTTGCTTTTTCAAAGCACTCGATTGCCTCATGATATCTCATTTGATAAGCAAGCGCACCGCCGAGTTCAATATACGTTTCATAACACGGATTTTCACGAACACTCGCTCTTGCGACAGTGGTATTTTCATCATCAGCAACGACGTTTGCGTGCGCTTTTCCAAACAAAATTTCATCGTCACGCATTGCACGCACATCGCTTATTTTGTTGCAGTTGCAATTTGGGTCGCCAAGACACATATTTATCTCCTTGCGCCGAATCGGCACTTTATACGCTTATTATTCGCTTTTTATAGTGCTTTTCTGCACGATATTACGTCTGAATTCAACGAATTGATTGACCATATATATGGCAAGTTGCACCAGCACGATTGCTCCTCCCGGGGCAAGAAGCCAGTTGTATCTTCCCATAGTGATTGCACCATATGAAAATGCGTTTTGAATCATCACGCCCCACGTTAGATTGTCTGCTCCGCCCATGCCCAAAAAACTCAATGTTGCCTCAACCATAATGCAACTTGCAACCGACGACACAAATTTTGCAAGCGCAACGTCAAGCACGTTCGTCAAAATGTGACGAATTAAAATTCTTCCCTCGCCGTATCCGATAGATCTCAACGTACTTACGTAATCAGAGTTTTTTACGCTCATCGTTTTTGCGCGCACCGCCCTTGCCGTCGAACACCAGCAGAGCAACGATATCGTCAGAATTATGCTCGTTTCATTGCCGCTCGTATACGCCGCTATGACGATTGCGGCAGGCAACATGGGCACAAGCAAAAAGAAGTTTATGATACCGTTGACGGTCTCGCCGACGATGCCTCCGATATAACCTGCAATAAGGCCTATCGCAACGCCTATCACAAGGCACGCAAACGCGCTTGT
>CAVABL010000200.1:0-2246 GCA_963586735.1 Firmicutes bacterium TM09-10 | reverse complement strand
GGATAAGGGTGCCGTTGTTAACCCCACACACAGCATCCCTAATACTATCCTTCTTCATCAAAGCAAAGCATACGATGGGGATATTGTTGTCCATGCACATGGTGATGGCGGTGGTGTCCATGGCTTTGAGACCTTTTTGAATGACATCCATGTAGGAAATTTCGGTGAATTTCTTGGCGGACGGATTGAGTTTCGGATCGGAATCGTACACGCCGTCAACGTTTTTGGCAAGAAGAAGAGCGTCTGCGCCGATTTCACAAGCGCGAAGAGCAGCGCCGGTGTCCGTTGAGAAATACGGATTGCCGGTGCCACACGCAAAAACGACGATCCTGCCCTTTTCAAAATGACGAATTGCCTTGCGCAATATGTACGGCTCGGCAACTTTCGTGATCGTGAGCGCAGTCTGCACTCTGACGGGAACACCGAGTTGTTCGAGTTTGTCCTGAATTGCAAGCGCATTCATGACGGTTGCGAGCATGCCCATGTGGTCTGCCGTCGAACGATTCATCTTGTCGTCAGCCTGACGACCTCTCCAAAAGTTTCCGCCACCGATGACGATTCCGATGTCAACGCCCAATGCCTTAACGTCGGCAATTTCCTTGCAAACGTATTCGAGTTTTTCCGGATCGATACCGGTGCCGTTTTCGCCCGCAAGAGCCTCGCCCGACAACTTGATGATGACGCGTTTATACTTCAAATTTTCTTGTGCCATAGCAAAATATCCTCTATGTTTTTTGAACATCTAATGCGTTCAAATTTGATTTTGTCTAAAAAAAAGGAATGGAGCAACCATTCCTTTTCAATTTGATTACTTGTTGAGGTGCGCTTGAGCCATAACCTCGCCGACAAAGTCGTCTTCTCTCTTTTGGAGACCTTCGCCCATAGCGTAACGGGTGAAACGGATGATAGTGACGTCGTCGTTTTGTTTGAGGTATTGAGCAATCGTAATATCGGGATTCTTGACGAAAACCTGTTCGGTGAGGCAGACTTCTTTGTAGAATTTGTTGATTCTGCCAACGAGCATCTTCTCGATGATTGCTTCAGGCTTTTTGCTGTCCTCGTTCATTGCTTGCGCTTTGAGGATTTCCTTTTCGTGATCGACTTCCGCTTGAGGAACTTCATCGCGCGTCAAGTATTGAGAGTTTGCAGCGGCGATTTGAAGAGCGACGTCGTGAACGACCTCACCGCTTGCGCCCTTGCTTGCCTCAACCATAACGCCGATTTTGCCGCCCATGTGAATGTAGGTGTCAACGACGGTGTCGTTTGCTTCGTAAACGGTGAAACGACGGATGGAGAGTTTTTCGCCCATCTTCATGACGTACTCGTTGGTAACTGCCTGATTTGCAGCGATGACGTCTTCAACGGATGCAGTCGGATTGTCGAGGATATAGTCCGCAACTTTGCCAACATACTCTTTGAACACAGGACCGCCTGCGACAAAGTCGGATTCGCAGTTGACTTCCAAAAGAACGGATTTGCCGTCTTTGCTTGCAGCATAAACGATACCCTCGGCAGCAATACGAGCCTCTTTCTTTGCAGCCGTTGCCATGCCTTTTTCTCTCAAAAAATCGATTGCGGCTTCCATGTCGCCGTCGGTTGCCACGAGAGCCTTTTTGCAGTCCATCATGCCCACGCCAGTGCGTTGACGAAGTTCCATAACATCTTTGCTTGTGAATGCCATATATATTCTCCTGTTATTTGTTTTGAAACCGCACGCAGTGATTACGCTGCGTGCGGAAGATTTTTTGAATTATTCTTGCGCTTCTTTTTCAGCGATTGCTTTCTCGAGTGCTTCTTCCGGAGTGAGAACCTTCTCTTCTGCGACTACGACTTCCTCAACAGGAGCAACAACTTCTTCAATCGACTCCTGAACAACTTCTTCCTTTTGAGGAGCGGTGAAAGATTCGCCCTGTTTTGCCTCGATGACGGCATCTGCGATGATCGACGCAAAGAGTTGGATTGCGCGGATTGCGTCGTCGTTGCCGGGGATCACGTAGTCAACGAGATCGGGATCGCAGTTTGTGTCGACAACTGCAACGATGGGGATGTTGAGTTTGCGAGCTTCTTTGACTGCGTTCTCCTCTTTTTTGAGGTCAACCACAAACAAGCATCCGGGCAAAGTGCGCATATTTTTGATACCGCCGAGGTTCTTCTCGAGATCGTCGCGTTCTTTTTTGAGAGCAGCAACTTCTTTCTTGGGGAGAAGTTCAAACTCGCCGATGAGTTCCATTTGATTGATTTTGTTC
>CAVABL010000199.1:0-2262 GCA_963586735.1 Firmicutes bacterium TM09-10 | reverse complement strand
ACATTTCTGTCTTCCATGCCTACAATGTAGTCGTATTCTTTTGCGGCTTGCGACGTGATTCTGATCGCTCTGTGTGCAAGCACCTCAACACCCTCTTGCTTAAGTTTGCGCTGCGCGGGCGGATATATAGAATTTCCGACTTCCTCAAACGATGTCGCACTCGATGCAACTTGAATTTGTCCATCGAGGTTTCGGTGTTTTACAAGCTTGCTCATCACGCACTCTGCCATGGGTGAACGACAAATGTTTCCGAGACACACGAACATAATTTTGACCATAACTCACGATCCTCACATAGACGCATCAAAAAAATCAACACTCGAACACGAAGGACAACGGACCGTCCTGTTGTTGCTCGATGAACATATGCGCGCCGAAAACGCCGTTTTTTACGACGATTCCTTCCTCTCTGATTTTTTCCGTCACTCTCTCATAAAGGCACCTTGCTCTGTCGGGAAGTTCTGCATGCCCGAAATCGGGACGATTGCCCGTACCTCTGCCGAGCGTGCCTGCAAGCGAAAACTGCGAAACAAGCAAAATTTCACCGCCCGCCTGTTTTATGTCAAGATTCATTTTGTCATTTTCGTCGCGGAAAACGCGCAGTTTTGCGACTTTGTGCGCAAAATAATCCGCTTGCTCCTCGGTATCGCCCTTTTCTATACCGAGAAAAATCGTAAGTCCGGACTCGATTTCGCTCACAAGGTTTCCGTTCACCGAAAGACTTGATTTGAAGGTGCGTTGTATGAGTGCTCTCATATGTTTCTCCGATTGATATTTATATTTCTCAAAATTGACTTTAATGTTATGAGCGATGATTCAATCTTTTTCACAATGCTCGACCGCCTTTTGCATCTTTGGCGGTGGCGATGCGAGATATTGATAAAAATTACATTCCAATTCGCTGTTGAAGAGTTTTCTCACCTTGTCTGCGCGCCGTCCGAAATACTTTTCAAACGCCTTGTAAGACGTTATGGTATACACGCACCACTCGTCAAGTTTGGTTGTCATCACTCCAAAATCTCTATAAAGCACTTTGAGTTCGTCCTCGTCCATGAGCCGCTCGCCATACGGCGGATTCGTTATGACGACACCGTGCGAAAATCTTGACGAAACGTCGCGCATATCTCCGACCTGAAGATGAATTTTGTCGCTTATTCCTGCTCGTTGTGTGTGTTTGAGGGCAAGTTTCACGGCGTCCTTATTGATGTCAAAGCCGCAAATATGCAAAACTCTGTCCCTCTTTATACGTTCAGAAGCCTCTTGTTGAACGGCGTTTCTCACGTTCGGCACATTTTTGAAACTCTCGCAAACGAAAGTGCGATTCATGCACGGGGCAATATCGAGACCTATCAATGCCGCCTCAATCGGAATTGTTCCCGAGCCGCAAAACGGATCGATCAATGCTCTGTCAGGATTCCACACCGAAAGTTCGATCATAGCGGCGGCAAGCGTCTCTCTTATGGGCGCGTCGCCGAGATATGTGCGATATCCGCGTTTGTGTAAGCCCTCGCCCGACGTATCGAGTGTGACCACGGCAACGTCATCAAAGAGTGACACCTCGACGTTGTACGTCGCTCCGCTCTCGTCAAACGAGCCGCCCATTGTGCTTTGAAGTTTTGAAACGATTGCTTTTTTTGTTATACTTTGCACAGAACGCAACGCAAAGAGTTTGCTTTTTGACGATTTTGCATCAACGACTATTCGCGCGTCTCTTGTTAGGATATCCTGCCAACGCATTGCAAACACACCGTCAAAAAGTTCGTCAAACGTCTGTGCACAAAACTTTGCAAGGACGATTCTCACTCTGTTTGCCGTGCGCAAAAAAACGTTTGCTCTCAAAACGTCCTTGTAGTCGCCTTCAAATTCGATACGTCCGAAATTTGCGCCGCTCGGAGAATATCCAAGGCGCAAAAGTTCGCGCTTGCAAACGGCTTCGATTCCGCTTGCAACCGCAACTTCAATGTTGAGTTTTCCGTCAAAAATACTTTCCATGTCCTTTTATTCGGTTTTGAAAACGCGCGAAACGATTTCACATCACTTACACGAAACATTCTTATGTTTTTGAGATATAAACATTTGATGTTGCAAATCACAACTTTGCGATGTCTTTTATCACTTCACTTGCAAGCGTCATGCCCGCAATTGCCGATGCAAAGCATATACTCCCTGGAATGTGCCGTCCCTTTTCGGTCGGAGTGTCCTTTGGAATGAGCGGCGTTTCCTTTGAATAAACCACTTTCAAACTCTTTACACCCCTTGCTC
>CAVABL010000198.1:0-2264 GCA_963586735.1 Firmicutes bacterium TM09-10 | reverse complement strand
AAATAATGTTGACTATCATACGACTGTATGATAAATTTTGCATAAAATGCAAGATATAAGACATATTGTCATCTATTTTGCTTTCCACCATTAAAAATTTTTGAGGAAAATTATGAGAAAACTGAATGTCGGTGTCGTTGCACGCCATTTTTCGTTTTTGCTTTTGATTGCCGTTTTCGTGTTGATTTTGGGATGTTTGAGCGGATGCGACGTGGAAGACGTGCAAAGTTTGTTTCAACCGAGCGATTTTTGCGTTACTTTCGTTTTGAACAACGGCGAAGACAACATTGTGTGGCACAGAGGCGACGAAGTTCCTTCTCCGCAAAAGAAAGATTTTGAGTTTATGTATTGGTGTGCTGACAAGGAACTCAACAGCCCGACAAATTTGAATTTCAAAACGCTTAATCTTTCCAACAGCATAACTCTTTATGCAAAATGGAGGGAACTTGACGATATAGAGGGCGTTGTTTTTGATGATTTTTCTTGTGTTTACGACAAAAATCCCCACACTTTGCAAGTGGAAAATCTGCCCGAAGGCGCAACGGTCGAATACGATGTTTCAAACACGCAGGTGAACGCCGGCGTGTACGAGATAGTTGCAACGATAAATGCCGAAGGGTGCAAAGAACTCGTTTTGAGCGCAACGCTTGCGATAAACAAAGCGAAAGTCGAAAATATTGAATTTCCCGCCGTAACGACGAATTGGGACGGGCAGTTGCACGGCGCGTTCATCAAGGGCGCGCTCGACGACGAAGTGAGCGTGTCGTACGTCGGAAACGGGCAGAGCGAAGTCGGAACGTACGACGTCGTGGCAAAATTCGAGGTCAGCGAAAACTTTGAACAAGTTGAAGATATGCACACGACGCTTACGATTGAAGAGACATATTTCACCGTGACGTTTGACGACGAAATATCCGACAAAACCGTGGTGAGCGTGGCGCACGGCAATGCCGTTGAAAATATGCCTGCACCGACGAACAAGGTCGGATATAGCGCAAAGTGGGACAAAGAATCAGTTGAAAACGTGCTTTGCGACGTGAACGTCGGCGCGATTTATACGCCGATTGAGTATACGATTTCGTTTGTGTCGAACGGGCTTTTGGTCGCAACGAAAACTTACGACATCGAAACGACGGTTGCCTTTGAGGATATTTCAATTCCGCACTATACGTTTGGCGGTTGGTTTGACAATGAAAACTGTTTTGGCGAAAGGATAAATTCGCTTGAAGAGGGCAACGTCGAAGACAAAACTTATTACGCAAAGTGGACGCCCGTCGATTATTTTGTGACTTATCATCTCAACGAGGGAAAAAACGACGACGGAAACGCCAATTTTGAGGGAAAATACAAGTTTAACGTTGAAAGCGCCGAGTTTGAATTTCAAAATCCGACGAGAAAATACTACGATTTTTGCGGTTGGTTTGCAAGCGAGGATTTCGAGGGCGAACAGGTCGTCGCACTCAAAAAGGGTGCGTTCGGGAATATCGATTTGTATGCAAAATGGAGCGCAACAAAATATACTATACACTACGATCTCGACGGCGGAGCGAACGATGAGAAAAATCCCGAATATTGCGGCGTGGACGTCGGAGAAATAACGCTGCTTGCGCCCACAAAAGAGGACTATGATTTCGTGCGTTGGGCGGACAGAAAAAACGAAACAGTTGAAAAAATTCCCGCAAAGTGCGCTGAAGACGTGTATTTGCGAGCAATATGGGAACTCAAAAAATATAACGTCGAATACGTGCTCGACGGCGGAATCAACGGCGCGAACAAGACGTCGTACACCAAAGCGGACGACGATTTCGTTTTGCTCGATCCTCTGAAAACGGGATATGATTTTTGCGGTTGGTATACGAATTCGGATTTTGGCGGAGGAGAGGTTGAAACGATCGAGTGCTCGCTTGCAAAAGATCTCGTTTTGTACGCAAAGTGGACGCCGACGAAGTTTGCCGTCTCATACAACCTTGACGGCGGAGACAAAAACGACAATCCCGCTTTTTACACCGTCGAGTCGGACGACATCGTGCTGAATGCCGCCGAAAAGAGAGGCTACGTTTTCGTGGGGTGGTTTGACAAAACGGACAAGCAAGTCAAAACTGTCAAAAGCGGAAGCGTCGGAAAGATATATCTCACTGCAAAATGGACGATTGCAACTTTCACCGTTAAGTTTGATGCAAACGGCGGTTTGGGACTGGAGGATATAAAATATACCGTTGAAAGCGAAACGTTTTTGATTTCCAACACGACGAGGAGTCATTACG
>CAVABL010000197.1:508-2291 GCA_963586735.1 Firmicutes bacterium TM09-10 | reverse complement strand
TGATAATAAACAATATAATACCTTTTGTATTTCAAGTCAAGAGGAAGAATCGTTTTGAAAACCGTGCATGCAATGACTTTTGCAGGGAGTGTTTTTGCGTATCACTGATTTTTGCGTGCCGAATTGAATTTGCGGCGCAGTGAAAAAATATGTTGACTTGAACGCAGTTTGAACGCAAATTCTATATTGCTCAAAATCATTGACAAATCTTGCGCCGACGCCTAAAATAATTTTTGCTAGGGGTGCTGTAAAGCTGAGATGATACCCTCAAACTTGTGAGATAATCCTCGCGTAAGGAAGCAAAAATGTAAGTTTTGAATATTGCCTTTCTTTTCAAGTTCTCCTATGCATTGGAGGCTTTTTTATGAATATAAGCACTTTGTACGATTTGCTTTCAAAAGTAGTGTTGTATCTTGCAATCGCTCTCGTCGGCGCATTTGCCGTCGTCGGATTGCTCGTGTGGTTTTTCAAGAAGGAAAAATTTGACGATTTCAAAAAGTATGCAATTGGAATAGCCGCAGGTTTTGCTTTGACAACGCTCGTCGTTATGGCGTACGTCAAGTTTCAGTGCAACAAAGCGGACGGAGTGGATATGGCAACCTACGGAAGATTGTTTTACCCCATTTTGACAACGCTCATCGTTGCCGTTGCAGGCGCAATCGCAATGCTCGTTTGCTCGCTTTTTGGCGAAAAACCAATGAAAATCGCGGGATTCGTCACCGCAATATTGCTCGTGGGTTGTTTCGTCGCAACGATGGTGGAAATGTCAATCTATTATAAGGGCGTCGCAGGAGATGAAAATCTCGTCGGGCTCATCGTTTCCGCCGTCGTGTTTTTGGCGTTACTCGTGGCGTTTTGGTTTTTGGGTGACAAACGCAAACTGAGCGATACGCGCGCAATCGTGTACGGCGCAATTTCAATCGCGCTTTCGTTTGCCTTGTCCTATGCAAGACTTTTCAAACTTCCGCAAGGCGGTTCGGTCACTTTTGCAAGTTTGCTTCCGCTCATGATTTACTGTTGTATGTTCGGCACGAGAAGAGGCATCGTCGTTTGCACGATATACGGTGTG
Organism: Firmicutes bacterium TM09-10; assembly: GCA_963586735.1. Taxonomy (GTDB): domain Bacteria; phylum Bacillota; class Clostridia; order Christensenellales; family CAG-917; genus CAG-475. The sequence continues at coordinate 1,222 of CAVABL010000197.1, read as the reverse complement.
CTGCAAGCGTTGCAAGATCCGTGGATTATTCATCCAATGCAGTTTTTGCTCGATTATCCTCTCGCATTCGGGCTCATCGGCGTGAGCGGAATTTTTATGGGAAAAGGCGTGTTCAAAGACAAAAAAATCGTTGCGTTTCTGCTCGGAGGCATCATCGGCGTCGTGCTTCGCTATATTTGCCACGTATGTTCGGGCGTGTTCGCGTTTGCAAGCTACGCCGACCTTGACAAGTATAGTTCCGCTTTGGCATACAGTTTGGCATACAACTCCTTTGCGTTCGTGGATATGGCTATCGCACTCGTTGCAGGCAGTGCGTTGTTCGCGTCAAAGTCGTTCACTGCGCTTATGCAAAAGTCGGGCGACGTAAAAACGGATGAAAAGCCTACGGCGCAAAACGATGAGGGGGATGACGAAGATCTTGACGACATCGACAAGCAAATCGATGAGAAAAAGAAGGACAAGTGAAGAAAGATTGCGACAAAGTCGCAATCAATGATATCGTGAGTTGAGCGATGATATCCTCGCTATGCTCGGATGAAATCACTGCGTGATGATATCCAAACTTTGGGTTGCGGAAGATGCAACTGCGTTGCAATGACATTGTGTCCTTTGGACACAGCGATATTGAAACGTTGTTTCGGTGATATTATGTTGGACGGCACAGCGATATTCTCACTTTGCGAGAGAGATACTTCTCTGCGGTCAGTTGCGGAT
>CAVABL010000197.1:0-473 GCA_963586735.1 Firmicutes bacterium TM09-10 | reverse complement strand
CGGATGAATTGAAATTGTCCGCTCGCGCCGAAAGGCGCACAGGCAGTTTTCCCGAAAACATCCAAATATTCAAAAAACACGGCAAAGCCGTGTTTTTCTGTTTTGGAAAGGTTTGAAAAACGATGATTTGGTTTTTCGCAATATATACAACGGCAAATCTCGTTTTATTGGACTCTTGTTGAAAATCTTTATATTTTTTTAAAATAATATCAACGTGCGTTTTTAAGGCTAACATTTTAGGTTGCGGAATACGAACACGCCGCCGCGTTTGACGTTTATGTGGATTTTTCCGCCAAGCGATACGTTTGAAAGACCGCGTGTGTCGCATGATTTGAGAATAAGCTCGTCAAGCGGATATTCGAGATTTTTTGAATCCGTTACAAGCGCGCTCTCGCCGTAGGGAAGTATGGATATCGTTTCGCCTTTTTGTGTCGCAAGGTCAAATTCGCCTTCAACGTAATGAATGTCAACTC
>CAVABL010000196.1:0-2316 GCA_963586735.1 Firmicutes bacterium TM09-10 | reverse complement strand
CGCAAAGCGTGCAGCAAACAAATGTGAAGCCTTATTGAGCGATATTGCTATTATCGTTCAAGTCAAAACAAAAAACCAATAGACCGATTGATTCGAGGACTGTTATGATAAACATACCAAAGGGCACAAAAGATATGCTCCCAGAGGAAGCATATAAATGGCATTATGTTGAAAACGTTGCAAGAGACGTTGCGGCATGTTTCGGATTCAAGGAAATCCGCACGCCAATGTTTGAGCACACCGAACTCTTTTTGAGAGGTGTAGGTGAAACGACGGATATCGTCACGAAGGAAATGTACACTTTTGACGACAAGGGCGGCAGAAGTATGACGCTCCGTCCCGAAGGCACGGCAGGCGTTGCGCGTTGTTTCATCGAAAACGGTTTGCACCAAGGCGTTATGCCAATGAAAGCGTACTATATAGCAAGCATTTTCCGCTATGAAAAACCGCAAAACGGCAGACTTAGAGAACATCATCAGTTTGGCGTTGAGTGCTACGGCGCGGATTCGCCGAGCGCGGATGCGGAAGTCATTTCGCTTGCGGCAACGTTTTTGAAAAAAGTCGGTCTCAAGAGCCTCGAACTCAACATCAACAGCATCGGTTGTCCCGCTTGCAGAGCGGAATACAACAAGGCGCTCAAAGAGTATATAGGTGCAAATTTGCACCTTATGTGCGGTCAGTGTCAGTCAAGGTTTGAAAAAAATCCCTTGCGTATTCTCGACTGCAAAGAGGAAAAATGCAAAGAAATCACTCGCAACGCGCCAAAAATCACCGACTATCTTTGCGACGATTGCAGAGCGCATTTTGAAGAGGTGCAACGCATATTGACGTCACTCGGAATCGAATTCAAGGTCAATCCCGGCATCGTGCGCGGTCTTGATTATTACACACGCACGGTATTTGAGTTTGTCTCGACGGATATCGGCGCGCAAGGCACAGTTTGCGGTGGTGGAAGATACAACAATCTCGTCGAAGAAGTCGGCGGAAAGCCCACTGCTGCGGTAGGATTCGGTCTCGGACTCGAAAGACTTTTGCTCGTGCTTGAAAACACGAACAATCTGCACGCAGAGCCCGAACATGTTGACGTTTATATTGCGCCAATGGGCGAAAACGCGCAAGAAATTGCAAGAAAACTCGTTTCCGACTTGCGCAACGCAGGCGTAAAAGCGGAAACGGATATTATGAACAGAGGACTTAAAGCACAGATGAAATACGCCGACCGTACTGGCGCGAAATACGTTTGCGTGCTTGGCGACGACGAAATTCAAAAGGGTGTCGTGAGTGTCAAAAAAATGAGCGATTCAACAACGGAAGAGTGCGAAATCGGCAATCTATGCAGGTATTTTGAAAAATGACTGAAAGAGGTATCGTTTCAAAAATAAAGGGCAACAAAGCAACCGTGCGCTTTGACAGGCGCAGTGCGTGTGACAAATGCCATATGTGCGCAACCACAAAAGACGGAATGAAAGTCGAAGTTGTGGTTGAAAATACGCTTGGCGCAAACGTCGGCGATTTTGTTGAGGTTGAAATGGGCGAGAGATATGTTTTGACTGCGGCTGCAATCGTATACGTGATTCCTCTTGTGCTTGTCGGCGTGGGAATCGGAATCGGCACGCTCATAAACGAACTTGCTCAGGCACTGCTTGCGCTTGCCGGGCTCGTGCTCGGATTTGTGATTGCAATTTTGCTTGACAAACTCGTCATACGCAAAAAGAAGGAATTTTGCCCGGCGATGAAGGCAATTTGCCCTGAAAATGCCGAAGAATATATGCAAAAATAATGCACAAAATGCGTTGAAAATAATATGAAAAAAAACACACAAATACGGTTTGATTTTTGATGAAAAAATGCGAATCGTGAAGGAGTGACATATGTCGGATTATATCGTTTTGAATGAGCAAAATTTTGACGAGGTCATATCGAAGGGAGTTGCTCTCGTTGACTTTTGGGCAACTTGGTGCGGCCCTTGCAAAATGATGGCGCCGAACGTCGAAGATATTGCAACCGAGTACAGGGGCAAAGTTTCCGTCGGAAAAGTTGACGTTGACGAGTGTCCCGACCTTGCGCAAAGATTCGGAATCATGTCAATCCCGACGCTCATCGTTTTCAAGGATGGTGTGAAGCAGGAAGTGCTCGTCGGTTATCGCCTCAAAATGCAGATTGCCGAAGTGCTCGACAAGTATCTTTGATTGACGAGTTGAATCGCAACGATCAGACGTCGAGTTTCGATTGACGGAGTTTGAACGTTACGGGATGTCGGTTGAGCGTAGAAATCGCCGTAAGCGACGAATAATTGAAAAAAGTAAGGCTTTTGCC
>CAVABL010000195.1:0-2337 GCA_963586735.1 Firmicutes bacterium TM09-10 | reverse complement strand
TATAACGTACAACACCTCAAAATGAATTGTTTGGTCTATGGTGATATCCAACTCTTGCATCGAGCGTTTTGCCTTATTAATTTTGATTTTGCATTGAGATGAAAAATATCCCCGACGTTCATTGTCTGAATCATCGGGGATGGTGTTGGTGTATTTGTAGAATATTTCTATTTTGTCGTCATAGACGACAACTCTGTCGAGTATGTGTTGTAAATATAGTAGCGGATCGTCTTTGAATTCCGTGCGTAAGAATTGCTCAATTTCTTCTTTGTTGAACGTCTTTTGCCGACGCGTTTCTTCAACTGCTATTTTTGTTTCTATATCTTCCTTTTCGTTTTCTAGAGCGGCAAGCCGTTCCTTTGTGGTTTTGGTTATTATTCCTTGCTCTATTGCGCTCATGACGTTGGTCAGGGCTTTATCCGTATCAAGCAACCGTTTATGTAACATTTGCAATATGCTGTCGCTCTTGTTGCGCTGTGCTTGAACTTCGAGAACTTTGTCCGCAATAAGCGATATGTTTTCGTCCGTGCAAAACACTTCATACGTGACTTGCGCAACGAAATCGTCCAACTCTTGTTGGCGGATAACGCGCAAATTGCAATCTTTATGTTTTTTACGCCCTGCGCACTTGTAATAAAAACGCAATTTGCCGTTTCTTGCCGTTGAACTATCTCCTTGCAGTTTTCGTCCGCAATATCCGCACACAACTTTATTGCGCAACAAGAACGTTGTGTTGACGCTACGTTTTCCCGTCTTATTTACCGCAAGTTTTTTCTGTATCGCATCGAACAACGTTCTGTCTATAATCGGCGGATAGATGTTGTCAAATACCTCGCCGTTGTATTTGGTGATGCCTATATATTTTTCATTTACAAGCATTTTATATACGGTTTGCGGAACGAACGGTTTGTTTTTATATAAAACGCCTCGCGACGTCAGTTCTTCTATGATTTCACGCACGATTTTTCCGCCGTAATAGCGTTCAAAGATATATTTTACGATTTGCGCTTGTTCTTCGTTGATTTCAAGTTTTTTGTTCACGACTTTATATCCGTATGCAACGCCGCCACCGCCGAATTGTCCTTTGAGCCTGCTTTCTCTAAGTCCGCGCTTTATCTTTTGGGATAATTCCGCAGAGTAATACTCGGCAAGTCCGATATACATATTTTCTAGCAGTATTCCGTCCAAATTGCGCGAGCCGTCTATGTTCGTGGACGTTCGCTGGGTTGCGGATATAAGCGTCTTTCCGCTTTTTATGAGTTTTTGTTTGTTCAATGCAATCTCGATTGAGTTTCTGCCGAACCTATCCAGCGCATATACAAGAACTATGTCCCAAGCACTTGTGCGTTCCGCGTCCGCAAGCATCTTTTGGAAAGACGGACGATTGTCATTTGTGCCTGTCATTGCGCGGTCTATGTATTCGTGGATAATGGTTAAGCCGTTTTGTTCTGCGTATTTGTAACACTCTCGCAACTGTCCTTCGATGGACTGCTCCGTTTGCCGTTCGCAAGAGTATCTCGCATAAATCACAGCGCCTTTCATTGTTATATTTCCTCCTAAGTTTTGGTTATTGTGTCTTTCGACAGGAAACGAAAAGAACGAAAACGATATGGATTATTTCATATCCGAGTTTTTATGGGGATTGTCAAGGGTTGCCGGGGCAATGCATTTACCCTTGACAATGCCGAGTTTGCGTTCACGCTTCCTACGAGAAAGACAATTTTGTTATATCAAATAAATTTCATGTGCGTAACATACTCACAGGGTACAAAACCAAGTATTTTTGGATATTCACCTAGACTCAGTCGTACTTTTCCCGTACCTTGCACTATAAATAGCGTACAAAAGAACGAGTGAGTGCACAAGGACATCGCCGTGCGCGGATGGTACAAGTTTGAAATAGTAAACGAACAATGTTCAAACTCTGTTGTGACGCTTTTACGCTACCACGAAACTCTTTTGGAGTGTGAGCACATAAAACCCAACTTTAGGGGTAATTTTTGATAAAAAGCGAAGGTTCGGTGGGGATTTGGATGTAAAAACGCATTTTAAGGTAAACTCAAGCGGGCGATGTTTTAAGAAATCACGACAACAAAAGACGATAAGGCAAACGATATTTTGCGATACAAAAACACCAAGGATTTCCGCAAGAAAAGCGACGGCAACGGCATGACGGATAAGCGAGGATTTCGCCAAGCGGGTTAGCGCGAAACCTCGCTCCGCTCCGTGCCGCCTTTGCGGAGTTTGGTTTGTTTTTATGCAAAGACGTGCCGTAGTCTTGCGCGCGCGTACGCGTGCGCACTTGTATCAAAGACTACGGCACGTCTAATCGCCAAA
>CAVABL010000194.1:0-2340 GCA_963586735.1 Firmicutes bacterium TM09-10 | reverse complement strand
CGCCGATAGAAGTAAAATCAAGCAAACATTACACTCTCAATTCCTTGCAAAAGTGCAGCACGGAATATAAGCTACCAAACACCGGCAGATTTGTTTGAACAAGAACTGCAAGTGTTGCACTTGGTTTGACAAATCACCGCATTTTTTTACATTTTCTTTTTTATAATGTCTATACGGTTTATGAATTATGTCGGAATGTGACCGTAACCGTCGTGCCGACGCCGAGTTTAGAGGTGAGGGACAAATCGGCGTTGTAGAGCGTGCAGATATGCTTCACGATTGCAAGACCGAGTCCCGTGCCGCCCGTTTCGCGAGAGCGAGATTTGTTGACTCGATAGAATCTTTCGAATATGCGCTGTTGGTGCTTCTCTTCGATGCCGATGCCGTCGTCTGCAACGGTGAGCGTAGTATGCGACGCGTCGGGCGAGACTGTCACTTTCACGAATCCGCCGCTACGGTTGTACTTCACGCCGTTTTCCACAAGATTTTTGACAAGTTCTATTGCGTGTTCCCTTTCCATTTTGACGCTTGCGTCGCCGTCAACGGATATTTTTACGTTCTTTTCGGCGGCAATCGGCGCAAGACTTTCTTTTACGCTTTGTGCGATTTGCGCGAGGCTCACGTCCTCGGGATTTACGCCTTTTTGCGATTCGAGTTCGCTCAAACCGAGCATATCTTTGAGCAGAGCGATTATTCTTGTGACTTCCTTGTCGATTTTATCGGACAGAGCCTTTGTTTCATGCTCGCTCGTTTGCAGTCCGATGATATCGTTGAATCCCTTGATTGCGGTGAGCGGCGTTTTAAGCTCGTGCGAGGCGTTGGCAAAGAACTCGCTTCTTGTTTTCTCGCTTGTTTTAATAGCAGTGATGTCGCTCAAAACCAAGACTGCCGTCTCGTTTTCGAGCGCACGCGCGGAAACCATATAAAATTTTCCGCCGACGGCATATTCGAAATCGCAATTTACGCCGTTTACGAGACAATTTTCAACGTTTGACGAAAAATCCTTGTCGGCGGTGAGTATCGTATGATTTTTGCCGACGCCGTCTTTAAGGTCAAACACTGCGCAGGCGTTCTTGTTCATAGAAACTATATTTCCCTCTTTGTTCAAAACGACGATTCCGTCGGAAATATTGTCAAGGATATAGTCGAGTTTTTGCTTGTCGTCCGACTCTCTGCGCATAGAATCGCGAAGTTTTTCGCTCACGTCGTTTATCTCGACGAGAATTGCGTTGATTTCCTTGTCGTTTGACGAGGGAATGGACGGAACGTACGAGCCGTTTTTGACCGCTTCGAGATTGGTTTTTACGTCTTTGAGCGGTTTGAGGATTCCGTTTGAAGCCGCAACGCTCGCAAAATACGACACCACAAGCACACCTATAAGCACGCACACCATGACGACTATGCTTTTTTCGACATACCCCTTTACGCTCTCGACCGCAATCGCAACTCGCACGAAAACGTAACTGTCGCCGACGTCCGCTTTTACGGCGTAATACACCATATCCTTTTTGAGCGTATCGCTGTATCTCGTGACAACTTGGGGCGAGCCTTTGAGCGCGTTTTGGATTTCCTCTCTGTCGAGGTGTTGAACGCCGATTGCGTCCGCGCTTTGGCTGTCCTTTATCGCAATGCCGGTTGCGTCGACTATTGTCAGGCGAATATGCGACGGCACGTTTCGGGTTATGTTGTCATTGTAGTTTGCGGCATAAATATTTGCGACGTCCACGATTTCTTTTTTTGCCTCGTCCAAGCGTTCGTCGCGCGCCACCGACAGCCCCGAAAAGAATATCGCCAAGATTGCAACGGTCAAAATGATGACGTTGAATAAAACAAGTTTGTTTTTCATTTCAGTACATACCCCACGCCTCGCACGGTTTCGATTTGAGCCGTCGAATCGGCAAGCAGTTTTCTCAAATCCGCAATATGAATATCGAGCGTTCTCGTTTCGCCGTAGTTGTCGCCCCATACGCTGTCGAGAAGCGTATTGCGCGAAAGCACGTTTTGAGAGTTTTGAACGAGCAGTTTCAAAAGTTCGTATTGCTTCAAAGTGAGTTTCTTTTTCTCGCCCGAGATATTCACGCAATGAGTCGAATCGTCGATACAAATATCCTTGTATGCAATCGCGCTCTTTTGCGATTTGCGAAGTTTTGCGTTGATTCTGGCAATCAGTTCCAACACGCCGAACGGCTTTGCAAGGTAATCGTCCGCGCCCAAATCGAGCCCTCGCACCTTGTCGATTTCGGTGGATTTTGCCGAAACCATAATCACGGGAATGCCGCTCGTTTGCAAGTTGCTCTTCAACGCTTTGAGAATCTCGTATCCGTCAAGACCGTCGAGCAT
>CAVABL010000193.1:0-2348 GCA_963586735.1 Firmicutes bacterium TM09-10 | reverse complement strand
GTGCCGTGGTCATATACCGTATTAGCAGTCTTTTCAAACTGTTATCCCGTTGACAGAGGCAGGTTGCTCATACATTACTCACCCGTTCGCCACTAACTTTCATCCCGAAGGAATCAGTCCGTTCGACTTGCATGTGTTAAGCATGCCGCCAGCGTTCGTCCTGAGCCAGGATCAAACTCTTGAGTTCAATCTTGACTGTCCTATAACTTTTTGTTCAAAGGTTTTTTAGACGTTATTTAATGATTTAATTCACATTAAAAATCGCTTTTCCAAATATGTTCAATTATCAAGGTTCGTTGCCGTCAATTTGTGACAGCTTTCATATACTATCATAAGCATCTTTCTTTGTCAACGATTTTTCAATGTTTTCCAAGAAATTTTTTGAAGTTTTTTTCAAAACTTTTTTCATCCCAAAATGTTGTGTTGGCTTTCGCTTTCCACCACAATTGAAACTTGCTTACTGCTTACGACAGCTTGCTCATAATACCTCTTTTGGATTTTTTTGTAAAGCGTTTTTTGTAGGTTTTTGCAATTTTTTTAAAGTTTTTTTCACAAACCCGAAAATCGAATAGTACGTTGCAAAAATTCACTGTTAAGAGGCAAATTTCAAATTCCGACAACTTATTCGCCGTTTCGCGCGCATATCGCGCCGTATATAATATGAACGCGCATACGTGTGCGCGTGTATGCGCGCGCACGCGCATATACAAATGGCGCGAATCGTTCGCGCCTTCAAAAAATCCCGAATATCCGACAAAATTTGTCCCTCAAACGTCAAACGAGTGGTTTATTACGCCTCCGCCCAAACATATTTGTCCAAAGTACAAAACGGCGTACTGTCCCTCTGCGATTGCGCGTTGTTTTTCTTGAAACACGATTTTTACGTTGCCGTTTTCAAGCACGGTTGCGCGCGCCTTTTGCAATGGTTGACGATGTTTTATGCGCACGTCGCAATCGAACTCTTTTGCGGGAGGCGGAGTGATGAAGTTGAATCCCTCCGTTTCGAGTCCGTCCTTGAACAGAACGTCGTCCTCACCCTGCGACACTATGAGTAGATTCTTCTCGACGTCTTTGCCTAAAACGAACCATCTTTCGCCGTTGCCGTCAACGCTGCCGCCTATGCCGAGACCTCTGCGCTGTCCGAGCGTGTAAAAGTATACGCCGTGATGTCTGCCGACGACTTTTCCGTCCTGCGTGACGATGTCGCCGTCTTTCATGGGGATATACTGCGAAAGGAATTGGCGGAAATTGCGCTCGCCGATGAAACATATGCCCGTGCTGTCCTTCTTTTTTGCGACGGGTATGTCAAACGTCAAAGCAAGTTCTCTGACTTCGGGTTTCGTCAAATCTCCAAGCGGAAACATAACGTCGCGAAGTTGGTGTGACGAAACCTGATTGAGAAAATATGTCTGGTCCTTGTTGTCGTCCTTTGCGCGAAGCAAGTAATGCGTATCGCCGTCGTGGCGCACGTTGCAATAATGCCCCGTCGCAACCCAATCCGCGCCGAGTTCACGGGCAAAATCCGCAAACGGTCCGAATTTCACCTCGCGATTGCAAAGCACGTCGGGATTTGGCGTTCTGCCCTTCTTGTACTCGTCAACGAAAAGTTTGAACACGTTGTTCATATATTGCTCTGAAAAATCCACCGAGTAATACGGAATGCCGATTTTGTCGCAAATGTATTGAACGTCCGTCCAGTCCTGCTCGCCGGTGCAACATCCGTTGGGATCGGTTTCCTTCCAGTTGGACATATAAAGTCCCACAACGTCAAAGCCCTGCTCTTTCAAAAGAGCAGCGGCAACTGCGCTATCCACCCCGCCGGACATGCCGACGACAACACGTTTTTTCTTTTCGTCCATACGGACATTTTAGCATCTCGCCGCCGGTATGTAAAGCGAGAGTTGTTTATTCAATAGGAATAATAAGGTCTTTCTTGACAATATCCCATTTATCGTCAAGCGATAACCCCTTATAATCCGCAAACTTTTCCGCTTCCTGTTCACTATCGAATTTTAATGATGCCATAATGCTTTTTGTAACTCTCAATGAACGGTCTTCCACAGACGATGCGCTTAAATACGAACCTTTTTCGATATATCTCAACAAGTAACAAGTGCTTGTCTCATATGATTTACTTCCAATTGTAACCGATGATTGCTCAATGCGATTCGTTTTCATATCTTCGACAACAACGCTTGTTTGCTTTATGTCCGTCATCGCATCTATTATCGCAATAACAAACATATGCAAACAATAGATTACGAATGTCCCGAATCCTCCATAGATTAACGAGGTTATTATCGCAGAAATTCCCGTTGCTATTTCATTGTAAACACAAACGATTATTC
>CAVABL010000192.1:0-2372 GCA_963586735.1 Firmicutes bacterium TM09-10 | reverse complement strand
TCAATCGGCAGGAATAAACCAAACGTTGCACAAAATCTATATTGACGTTTACGCCGATGTGAGCATCGTCACACCGATCGATCAGCCTACAATACAGGTCAAAGCGGAAGTTTTGGTGTGTGAAAACCTTATCGTCGGAGAGATTCCGCAAACGTATCTGAACTTGTACGGTTCATCGCCTTCGCTTAATCTAAACACATAGCGTTCACGTCATATTTTCTTTGAGCGTGAGCGCGAAATCAAACCGAAAACGAATCCACACACGATGACCGTCGTAAGTCCTGCCGACACTGCGCTCATACCGCCTGTTATCGCACCCCAAAAGCCGTCCTTCTGCACTCCTTCGAGAGCGCCTTTTGCAAGATTCGAGCCGAATCCCATGATTGGAATCGTCACGCCCGAGCCTGCAAATTCTTTCATCGGTTCAAACGCTCCGCAAACTTCAAGAACGACGCCGAGCAACATATACGTGACGAGAATCCTTGCAGACGACATCTTAGTCTTGTTGATGAGAATTTGCCCGAGCATGCAGACGAATCCGCCCACGGCAAAAACTTTGAGATAATTCAAAAAAACGTCCATTTACCCTCCACATCAGTTAAATATGCCGTCAAGTATTACATAATTTTGTAATTTTTGAAATACTTTACAATAAAAATCGACACAATATAACTCGACATTTGCAATTCTTACGCTCCACCGCTCTCAAAAACACTCACTCAAGGAAAGGTATGCTTTCAAGCGTAAAAGCGTGCGATATCCCGGGGATAGTTTCTTTTTGAAGAGGCGTATCTTTGTTTAGCAACGCTCCCGTCGGAACGACGAGCACTCGTTTCAATTCTCCTCTTTGCATCTTTTTGAGGACATATGAGTTGAACGCCGTGCTTACGCATCCTGCCCCCGAACCGCCCTGAAAGGTTTTTTGTTCGGGCAAAAAGTAACTTGCTCCGCAATCCATATAATATTTCGGCAAGGTTATGCCCTCTTTTGAAAGCAAATATTCAAGCATTTCCTTTCCATGTCTTCCCAAATCGCCGGTAAAAATTCCGTCGTAATAGTCGGGCGAGCGTTTCGTGTCCGCAAAATGTGTGAGGATGGTGTCGCAAGCGGCAGGTGCCATCGCCGCCCCCATATTCGCCTCGTCGTCAATGCCCAAATCAACGACTTTTCCAATCGTTCCACCGGTAACGACGACGTAATGCGAACAAGGTTTAAGATAATCGTTTGCTTCCATTTGAAAATTATCCTCAATGATATTCGATTTGTCTTTATCAATGATTTTTTTCTGTTTTTCAATGCTTTTTTTGTACTTTTCAAGTGTTTTTTCGTCTATATTCATATTTTCGTCAATCGCAATTATATCGTCCTCATACACTCTTTGGTTCATCATAGACGGCATTTCGTTGGACAAAACGGTGCAGCCTGCGCCCGTAACCGTCCATTGCGACGTCGGAGTGCGCTGATTTCCCAGTTCCAGCGGAAAACGGTACTGCCTCTCCGCCGAAGCAAAATGACTTGACGTTGAACAAGTGACGTTTTTTGCAAATCCGCCGTCAATGAGCATTGCTCCGACGATTATACTTTCACTGAAAGTTGAACATGCGTTGTAAAGGCCCAAAAAAGCACACGGAAAATTGCGAGCGGCAAGCGACGTTGCGGCAAGTTCGTTGAGCAAATCACCGCCGAGCATTATGTCGACATCTTCTCTTTTCAAGCCCGCTTTTTTGATTGCTCCGCTCACCGCGTCACGATGCATTTTACTCTCGCATTTTTCAAAAGATTTTTCGCACCATATGTCGTTTTTGAGAACGATGTCAAACTTGTCCGCAAAGTTTCCGTCGCCTTCTTTCGGCCCTACGATTGTGAATCCGCCTTTTATATATACAGTTTTAGATAGCCGAAAAGTTCGCATTTTGCACCTCACATATACACAAAATAGCCGATAAAGCCCACAACGAAACTTGCCACAACGCCAAAAACGATGATAGGTCCTGCAATCACAAACATTTTTGCACAAACACCGAAAAACACTCCCTCTCTGTTGTATTCCATTGCGGGCGAAACAACCGAATTTGCAAAGCCGGTTATCGGAATTATCGAGCCGCCTCCGGCAAAATGTCCGAGTTTGTCATACAGGCCGAGCGCTGTGAACAAACTTCCGAGAAATATCATGATGCAACTCTCGTAAATCGCAACGTTTTTGTCGCTCATATCATTAAAAATTAGACGTAAAATATCGCCGATTCCCTCGCCGATACAGCATATGACACCGCCAACCAAAAACGCCGCAAACAACGTCCGCACCATAGGCGTTTTCGGCGCGTTTTCTTTCACATACTGTTGATATTCTTCTCTGTCTATCATATTTCCCC
>CAVABL010000191.1:0-2379 GCA_963586735.1 Firmicutes bacterium TM09-10 | reverse complement strand
GATATGGCGTTATACACTTTGTGAGCGATGTGTTGACAATGTAGTTCTGAGAGTTGTGCCTTGCCCATATTGTTGCGATTTCGTCTTGACTCATGGTTTGGTAGTTTGCTTGTTCGGCGATTTTGTCAATGCTTGCGTCGTAGTTGAAAATTCCCCAGGACGAATGTTCGGCGGCGTGTTTGAAGTTCCACGTGGTGAAGTTCCAACCAAGTCCGCAATAGAGTTCCATGACGCCGCTCCATGCGTCCTCTTCCGTTTGGTCGGCATTATAGCCGTTTTTCCCTTTTTTGTCGGGATGAGAGTCGGGCCATACGTTGAATTCTCCGATGAGGACGGGAATGTCGTATTTGCCGTACGAGACGAGTTTGTTGAATGTGATCTGCGTGGCGTAATACGATGAATTTGCCGTTCCGCCGCTTGCCCAGTTGTAGTGATGATATTCGTACATCACGTTTGTCCAGCCGTATTTGTTCGGATTTGGAAGATTGCCGAAATTCCAGCAGGATTCCATGCATATGATATGGTTGCCGTCAACTGCGCGTATTGCCTTGTAAAGTTCGTCAAAGTATTCGTGGGTTTTCGTTGTCGTGGTCTGATTGCCGCTCTCATCCTTGATGCCAGGCTCGTTCATAATGTCGTAAACCGCAACGGTCGTGTCGTTTTTGTAACGATTTGCAACTGCACCCCAGATTTCCTTTGTTTTTTGACGGCATATTTCGCCGGTTTCGTCATCGCCCCACAGTCTGCCGCCGTTTGGATACGCAATGTCGCCGGTGTGGTCGTTTCCGCTTTGAGATCCGACTGCGCCGTGCATGTCGAGTATGACATAAAGGGAGTATTTTTTGCACATGTCGATCGCCCAATCAAGACGAGCAAATTTGCTTTCATCCACGACGAGTTCGTCGTAGGGAGTGCGCGCGTACTCATCGCCGACTTTCTTGATGGGATTCGTGAGATTGAGATACGTGAACGGAATACGGACGCAATTCAAACCGAGGTTTTTTATGCGCTCGAAGTCGAGTTCACTCACCCAGTTGTCCTCGTACACGTCGAGCAGTTTCGCCATGCCGTTTTCGCCGAATCTATTGGCAAGTGTGAGCATCATGTCGATTTGTCCGTAAGTTTGCTCGATGTCCGTGGGAACGAGCCAACTTTCCTGCACGAGCCAACCGCCGAGGTTTGTGCCGTAAAGGCCTATTGCGTTGCCGTTTCCATCAATGATTTTCGCGCCGTCCGTTTTTAGAAAAGAGACGCCTTTGTCGTCGTTGCACGCAAAGAGTGCAGACAGTGACGACAACAACATCAGAATCAATATGGTTGCAAGAATACGTTTTTTCATAAAAATACCGTTCCCATGTGTCTTTTTCGATTATAACAATTTTTACGACACGATTCAAGGGTGTTGCAAGCAAAAAAATATCGGGCAATATCGCAAGGTGTATGGCGGAGTTTTCATCCGTGCTTGACAATGGTTTGCATTAGTATTAAACTTAACATTATTATTTTAAGTCAAGAGGAGTGCTTCACGCTTATGGATTATAAGCAAATTGAAAGCAAATGGCAAAAAATCTGGGCGGATACCAGACTTTATAAGTTCGACCGCTCGAGAGTGGACAAAAAATATTACTGTCTTGAAATGTTTTCATACCCTTCGGGCGCAAAACTTCACGCAGGTCACTGGTACAATTACGGCCCCGCCGACACATTTGCTCGTTTCAAACGCATGCAAGGCTACGAGGTTTTTCAACCAATGGGGTTTGACGCGTTCGGTCTGCCGGCGGAAAACTACGCCATAAAAACAGGTATTCATCCCGAGGAAAGCACGCTCAAAAACATTGCAACGATGGAAGGACAACTCAAGCGCATCGGCGCAATGTACGATTGGGATTACGAAATAAAAACATGCTTACCTGATTATTACAAGTGGACGCAGTGGATGTTCCTTCAACTTTACAAAAAAGGTCTTGCCTACCGCAAGGAAGCGCCTGTTAACTGGTGCCCTTCATGCAATACGGTGCTTGCAAACGAGCAAGCACAGGGCGGTGTGTGTGAAAGATGTGGCAGTCAGGTCACGCACAAAAATCTCAATCAATGGTTTTTCAAAATCACCGCGTATGCCGATGAATTGCTCGATTGCATTGACAAACTCGATTGGCCGGAAAAGACGAAACTCATGCAAAAGAATTGGATTGGCAGAAGTTTTGGCGGCGAAGTCGAGTTTCAAGTCAAAGACAGCGATGTCAAATTCAAGGTGTTCACCACGAGAGCGGACACTATTTTTGGCGTGACATATGTCGTTCTCGCTCCCGAAAGTCCTCTCGTCGACCTCGTCGTCACAAAAGAACAAAAGGCGGCGGTTGATGAGTACAAGGAAAAGAG
>CAVABL010000190.1:0-2387 GCA_963586735.1 Firmicutes bacterium TM09-10 | reverse complement strand
AAATTATTCTAACTATCAGGTTGCAATCGTAACGTTTGAAACCGGAGTGAATGCAAAAA
This sequence comes from Firmicutes bacterium TM09-10, assembly GCA_963586735.1. GTDB lineage: Bacteria > Bacillota > Clostridia > Christensenellales > CAG-917 > CAG-475. Next base: position 2,328 of record CAVABL010000190.1, on the reverse strand, counting down.
CGTCATATTATGCAACCGTAAAATTGAATAGCAAACAAACGGCGTTCATCAATGAAAATAAGCACAATTGTGCTTATCCTGAAGACCTGCAAAACGGAAAATCTATTTCAAAGGCATATACGATTGAAAAACGCGCGTTGACGTTTGATATATCTGCAAGCAACGGAACGTACAATAGCTTCGCTCAAGGATGGGGTGGCGTCAAAGTGAACTCCGCAAGCGGTGTCGTTGGCTTGATTTCGGGCGATTCGGCGTATGCAACGGTTGTCGTGACGAGGGAAAACGAGACATTTAAATCAAACTCCTCGGTTGCTTTGAGCAGTTCATATGCAAAAGGCAATATCGAAACTATAAACTGGGGCAAGTATACGGCAACGGTTTCATTGAATAACAACACCAATTATACGGCTGTTACGACGGAAAAATCGTGGACTATCAGCAAGTACGCTCTTGCGCTCAGCGGTTTGAACGGCGGAAAAAAGGTGTATGACGGAACTGCGGTTATGCCTGCACTCAAGATAAACAATCAGGATACTTCGAGCGGAACGTACAAACCGTTTGCAAATAGCAATGAAACGGTGACTGTTGTGTATACGATAAAGGATGCAAGCGGTAATGCTCAAACGGAGCTTGTTAATGTCGGAACGTATAAAATTACGATTGACAATGCAAACACCGCTATTTCAACAAATCCGCAAGAAAGAGACGGAATCAAAGTGGTGGACAACTACACGGTGTCATCGAGCACAAGCGAACAAGAGTATGAAATAACGCCAAGAATTATCAAATTGTCATGGGACGAAACAAAATCGTTCGTTTTCAACAATGCAAATCAGGGCTTGAAAGTTATCGGCGTTGAAAACGTAAGCGATGACAAAGGCAACGGAAGTCTTGCAATCAAGAATAGCACGATAAACGGAGTTGAAATTGTCGGTTTCGCGGGCAAAGATACAATTATAATAAGCATTGGCGGCGCAATTGCCCACGTGGATCAACAAACGTCAATGATGACTGCGTCGATAAGCGACGTAAGCGGAAAGAATGCGGATGGTTCAAATTCAATAAAGGGCAACTATCAACTCGCCGAAGGTTGCGAAAAGAGCACAGAGTTTAGCATAACTCCGTCTATCGTGTCTATCAAGTTCAGCGCAACGAGCGCAACGCTCAAAAAAGAATACGACGCAAATGCAAACGTGCCGAGCAGCCAGATATCGAGCAACTACTTCACGTGGAGTTCAACCGGACATAATCCGTCAAGCAATCCGTTCAAGACGATCACCGCAACATATAACGATAAGAACGTCGGTGAAGGAAAAGCCGTCACGTTCTCATATGTGTTCACAGATCCAAGCGGGCGCGGCGACTATACAAAAGGCACGGTTGACAGCAATGCGTACAATGTCGGTCAAATCACACCGGCACATATCAAGGTTTCGCTTGACAAGTTGCGCAGTGGCAAGGCGACGAGGACGTTCAGCGGCGATCCTACATACGGCGGAACAGGCGCAACAGGCAACGGCAAGAGTCAAGTGTATCGCAGCGGTGAGGGCTTCAGCGTGAGCGGTGTGCTTGGCAGTGACAACATCAGGGTTGTCGCAAATTACGCCGAGGCAGAGGCAAATCGCAACGGCGTTACGAGCGGATTCAACTTTGCGTCATATGTCAACGACGTTGAAAAGAGTGCGGACGGATCGTTTGTCAAGGCGGCAACGGGTTCGCACCTCAAGACTCTTGTGTTCACAATGACCGGCGATGCCGCCGCAAACTACACGTTTAACGTTTACACGGGTGAGAATGCGTACAGCGAGAAAGACAGCACTGCCAGTGCGTCGCAGACGATAACCGTGTATGACTCAAGAGATAACGCAAGCGGACATAAGAACGCAAACGGCACTATCAACATCGAAATCACCGTCAAATCCGTGCGTGTAGATTATCAGAATACGGCGCAAAGCTATGCGAACGACGACAACACCTACAACACGAATTGGGTTGCGATCACCGGCACGAACAAGGATATGCAGGGGGCGGGCGCAGAGATCGTCGTCGTCAACAATTGGATGTACGAAAACAACGATCCGACGAAGGCAAAGAGAGAATATCACGGCTATACGACAATCAGAGGCTCGGCAAACAGCAAGATCCTAAGTGCGTCGGTGTCCAAAACGAACGGAATGGATCTCAACTATCGTTTGAGCAACCAGCCCACGCTCACGATCGCATACTTCGTTTCGGGTGAAGAGTATCAGATCAATTCGCTTGCACGCTTGCTCATCGCATCGTTCTACTACACGGCATCGCAAAATAAAGACGACGTCGACATCCTTA
>CAVABL010000189.1:0-2430 GCA_963586735.1 Firmicutes bacterium TM09-10 | reverse complement strand
ACGTTATCTTGAGCGAGCGCGTATTCTTTTTGGTCTTTCACCGCCGCCCTTGCCTCCGCCATACTTGAACACTCGACGCCGAAGACCGCTTTTATGGTGACTTCCTCCGTCGTGAATTTCGTCATTGCCTCGTATTTTGGATATCGCGCGGAAACTCTCACGACGATTTCCTGTTTTCCCGCGCCCTCGAGAGCGGCATTAAACACCAACTTATTTGCAACTTCGTCGTCGAAACTCGCATACCGACTTCCCGAAACGATTTCGAATTTGAAAGCGGAATAGAAGTTTGCAAGTTGACTTGCGTCGCTCGGCTCGCCTTGCACGCTTATCGACACGAAGTTCGGCGTTTTTTCGTTGCCGCCGCTCACGTCCTTATATTTTTCGCTTGCAAAAACCGTCTCGCGCGCGATGCCTATGGCAAGCGATGCGTCCGAGGTTTTCAGTTGAATAGAGGCAAGTTTTTGTCTTATTTCGAGTTCGATGCTCGCCGCTTGCTCGCCGTGATGCGCAGTTATCGTGACGATTCCACCCGACGCCCCTCTCACACGACCGTTTTCGTCAACGGTCGCAATATCCGTGTCCGACGACTCCCAAGTCACGCCCTCGGGAACGCCCTTCCCGAAAGCGTCCGCCCATATTGCACGCAAGTTCAGCGTATTTTCGTCAACTGCAAGCACGAATCCGCTGCCCCTCTCGAAGAAAGCGGCGTTTTCGATAACGATATCCTCGCTTGCGCACGTATAGATATACAGTTTTTTATTGCCGTTCACGGTGACGATTGCAACGTCCGACTCGATTGTCACAACGTCGGTCTCGTCCAACGTTGCGCCCTCGAGATTCGTCACGTCTTTTCTGTCGACGCCCATTTCCGAAAGCGCGATATTTTTCTTGCTCGTCGTCACTTTTTCGCCGAATATCGAACTTGCGCCCCCGTTTGCGACGTTGATTTCGATTGTGCCTTCGACAAATCGTGTGTTAGGAGTGTTTTCTGTCGAATAAACGCTTGCGAGCAGCTTTATCTTTGCGCATCCCTCTCTCAACGCGGTGACGACGCCGTTTTTATCAACCGCAACGACGTTTTCGTCCTCGTTTTCCCAGACGGTGCGATTGACGATGCTGTCAATCGGAGTGTATGCGGCAAGTATTCGCGCGCTCTCACCCACGTTCAGAGTAGGATTTTGAGCGTTTGCAAGCGATAGGGAAACGCGTTCCGCGTCATATCCGATCACCGACACCGTCAACGTTTTCGAAACCGTTTCCGCCTGTGCGCGCACCGTGAATTGACAGTACGAGCAAACCGTCATTTTGCCGTCGGTGCAAGAGCCGACCTCGTTGCCGTTGCCGTCCACAAACGCCGCTGCGGGATAGACTTTTTCAAGCAGCAAATCCGCCATTGCCGCCACGGTCAGAGCGGAATCGTTATAAAATTTTCCTCTTGCGATATAGTAAGCGTTCAATCTTTCGGGAGTTGAAAAAGAATTTGTTGCCAGTTCCCGTTCGAGTTCGGATTTAAGGCGTGAAAGATTTGAAAGATATTCTTTTCTTTTTTCCTCGTAAACTTCATCCGTGTACGAAACGTCCCCGACGATTTGCCATTCCACCGTCTTATTCGAGGCTTTTTCGGGGTGAATCGTCACATCAACGTAATCGTAAATATTGATATTCCCCGCTTGATCGAAGGGAATACGCAAATCGTAAATCTCTTCCTCCGAGTTTTTATATTTCAATTCCAAATCTTCCACGGCAATGTGTGCGTTGATCGACACGACCGCCGACACGAGCGCGACAACCGCGAGTATTATTATCGGAATGAGAATCAAGATCCCTATCAACAATTTTTTCATAATTTACTCGAGACCTTTCATTTGTGATTCGTTGATTAGAAAATCTAATCACAGCACACATTATAGATTAGATTATTTGATATTTCAAGCGAGATATCAATTTTTCTGATAACATGAAAGTCGGTTGAAAGGAAAAATGATTAGATTACTTGATTTGAGAAAAGAAAAAAACGCGTCGCAACGGCAAATGGCGGCGGCGTTCAATGTATCGCAGGGGACTTACAACAATTGGGAACAAGGCAACACCCAGCCATCCATCGAACAACTCATTGAACTTGCAAAATTTTTCAAAGTTTCCGTAGATTATCTGATAGGCAATTCCGATGAAGAGGGTTATATAAAAGTGCAAAATTCCCTTACTGACGACGAGATTTCAACTCTCGCAAGATTCAACAAACTCTCCGACGAATCCAAAAAACACCTTTTAAACTTTTTATCCAGCCTCGACCGCTAATCGCAAGCAAAAGTCATCGCCGTGGCAAAGACAACTCACAAGTTCGTTGTCCACTGCCACGCTCGCCTTATTGCTTCTCTAACCGCGCAACCGATACACGCTCTCAATTCGTGCAAGGACAAAACTTCAATC
>CAVABL010000188.1:0-2439 GCA_963586735.1 Firmicutes bacterium TM09-10 | reverse complement strand
CGAAGAAAAGTGCAACGGCTGCGGTGCGTGCGCAAACGCGTGTCATGAAGGCGCAATCGAGATGGTCAACGGCAAGGCAAAACTTACTCGTGACGATTATTGCGACGGTTTCGGAGATTGCTTGCCCGCCTGCCCCACCGGCGCAATCACTTTCATTGAGAGAGAGGCGGCGGCATACGACGAGGCAGCAGTCATCAAAAACAAACAGGCAAAAATGCAAGAGAAAATGAGAAACGGCGGAATTGCATTCGGAGCACATGCACATCACACAGGATGCCCGGGAAACAGAATGATGAGTTTGCATGCAAACGAGCAACAATCGGATGACGAGCAAACCGACGTTGCAACGACAAAGAAATCGGTATCGAGACTCGGTCAATGGCCTTGCCAAATAAAACTCGTCAACGTCAATGCGCCATATTTTGACGGAGCAAAACTGCTCGTTGCGGCAGATTGCACCGCCTACGCCTGCGCAAATATGCATGAAGAGTTCATGAAGGGCAAAATCACCGTGATAGGTTGCCCAAAACTCGATGCAATCGATTATTCGGAAAAATTGACACAAATCATTCAAAACAACGACATAAAGAGTGTGACCGTCGTCAGAATGGAAGTTCCCTGCTGTGGGGGGATCGAAAACGCCGTTAAGAAAGCATTGCAAAACAGTGGCAAATTCATTCCGTGGCAAGTGACGACAATCTCCATTGACGGAAAGATTTTGGACTGACAACATCCTTGGGGATTGTATAAAATTGAGAAAACCGTCCGCAAATGCGGACGGTTTTCTCAATTTGCTTGCACTTTTGTGCAGTAGGCAAGTTTTTTAGTTTAACTACACTCAAGCCCACAAATTTTCTGCGCAAATGAAATCGTTGCACATTTTGGTATCCATTGCCGCTTTCAATCGTTTTGCTCGTCAAATCTCACATACGCTTCTTTGAGTATCTTTGCGCAATTTTCAACGCCGATTGCAGACGTATTGAGCGTGATATGATAATTTTTCGCGTCACCCCATTCGCCGTCAGTGTAATAGCGATAATGTCTTGCTCTCGAGCGGTCGTTTTCTTTGATAAGGCGTTCGGCTTTCTTTTGGTCGTCGGTGCGTTTGAACACGTTGATAACCCTGTCGATTCTCGACGGCATATCCGCATGGATAAAAACGTTGAGACATTTTGCCTTGTCTTTAAGCACATAGTCGGCGCAACGACCAACGATGACGCACGGACCGTTCTTTGCGATTTTTTCGATTGCGTCCGCCTCACTGGCATAGATTTTCGCCTCGACGTTTTCAAAGTTGTTGACGAGATTGCTGCCCCACATTCCCGACGTAAACGCAAACGACGAAATTCCCTTCATCTTTTGCTCGTTTTCCTTGATGAATTCCTGCGCAAATCCACTGTCCTCGGACGCCATTGCGATGATTTCCTTGTCATAAAACGGGATTCCGAGCTCATCCGCAAGCAGTTTGCCCACAAATCTGCCGCCACTGCCATATTGTCTTGAAATTGTGATAATCGTGTTCATAAGCCCTCCTTGCGAGCAAAAACGCCCACGTTTTTTCTATATTTATTATCGACCAATTGTTTCGATTCGTCAATACACAATTTTCAAAAAAATGTGAATCAACCTTCCGTTTTGCCCGTATCGACGCTCTCGGCTTCAATCGGTTCTCCTTTGTTTTCGTTTTTTATAACATCGACTTTTTTCTTTATCGCGCCACGCAAAAATATTGCCGAAACGACGGCGGTGAGTGCCTCCGCAATAAGAAATGTCCACCAAACATTTTGCTCAACTCCGTCAAACAAAGTAAATATGTACGCCGTCGGGAAAACAAACACGGCAAGGCGAAGGACGGACAAAACGAGAGGTTTTAACGCGTAGCCGAACGCCTGCAAAACGCCCTGCACCGCAACCGTAAATCCCATAAACACGAAACTTACAGCGCCTATCCTCGTTGCCGTTTCACAAACGGATATAAGTTCGTTTGATGCGTCCTGCGAGAGCGCAAACAATCTTGCAAGCGGATTTGCGATGCCCTCAAACACTACGGCAATGACGAACGTGACTATGAGCGTGTCGATTATTCCATGCTTTATCACGTCGCTCACTCTCTTTTTGTCCTGCATGCCGTAGTTGAAAGACAATACCGTGATGATTGTGTTTGACAATCCGAATGAGGAAAACAAAGCGATTTGCTGAATTTTGTAGTAAATTCCAAACGAGCCGACCAAAATCGTGACGTTCGCCTTTGCAGTGCCCAAAATTGCGTTCATACCCGCCATCATGACCGAAAGCATCGCCTGCATGATTGCCGCCGATATGCCTATTTGATAGATGTTTTTGATTATTCTCCACGACGGTTTAATGAATTTCGGATGTCCGTTTATCTCTTTGTTCGTGCCGTAATGAAATCCTATTGCTATAAACAGCGACACAAAC
>CAVABL010000187.1:0-2441 GCA_963586735.1 Firmicutes bacterium TM09-10 | reverse complement strand
TTTGAGAGGTTTGTCGTCGCCCTCCGGAACGGAAAGGAGCATCATGTTCATGTGTGCGCCCGTGTCAAATTCGGCAGGACACACCAAATTGCCTATGTTTTCAAGCACGATGAGGTCGCAATCGCCAAAGTCCGCTTGAAAAAGACTCTCTTTGACCATATCGGCGTCAATGTGGCAAAGACCGCCGTTGTGAATCTGCACACTCTCTATGCCTGCGCCTTCCGCAATGCGACGAGCGTCAACGTCCGTTTCGATGTCAACGTCCATGGCAACGATTTTCAGTTTGCTCTTCAAACTCTTGAGCAAAGCGGTGAGCAACGTGGTTTTCCCGCTGCCGGGCGAAGACATTACGTTGAGCAAAAACGTGCCTTTGTCTTTGAGTGTCACCCGCAATTCGTCCGCCGTCCTATCGTTGTTTGAAAATATGCTTTCCTTGACGGATATCACTCTCATTTCAAGCCCTCTTTCCACTCGGCATACTTGCCGTACAGATACTCCGCAAGTGTGGCAATTCCCTCACCCGTGCGAGCAGAAACCTCAAACACTTTTGCATTCGGGTTGAGATGAGCGACGTATTCTTTGCACTTTTCGATGTCAAAATCAAAATATTTTGCAGTGTCGCATTTCGTCAACACCACGACGTCGGCAACCGAAAACATAAGCGAATATTTGAGAGGTTTGTCATCACCCTCCGGCAAAGCAAGAAGCACGACTTTCATATGAGCGCCAGTGTCAAACTCGGCAGGGCACACCAAATTGCCTATGTTTTCAAGAAATACCATGTCCGAATTTGTCGCAAACTCCTTGAACCCTTGCCTTGACATATCCGCATCGAGATGGCACATCCCCCCGGTGTGAAGTTGAATCGCATCCGCACCTGCCGCACGCACGATGTAAGCGTCAACGTCACCGTCAATGTCCGCCTCCATAACACCGACTTTAACCTTGTCCTGCAACGCTTTTGTGAGCGCAACGAGCAAAGTCGTCTTTCCACTGCCCGGCGCAGACATGATGTTAACGTAAAACACACCTGCTTCGTCGAGCTCCGAGCGCAACTTGTTTGCATCTTCATCGTTGTTGCGGATGATGCTTTCTTTGAGTTCAATTGTTCTAACAATATCCATATATTATTCTCAAATATTTATTGTATCACTTAAAAATACAATTTTCAATGCTTTTTTATCGATTGCCAAAATTTTGCGAAAAAATACTTGATTCCAAAGAAGACCGTGCAAAAGGATATAGATGAACGCTGCAAACGATGACACGGTTGTGTTTGTAGGACAAGGAAACAACCGAGAACCCGCCTAGCATACTGAATCGTGCGTAACGGGTGAACAAAAAGGCGTTGACACGGTTATTCGCTTTTCGTAGGGTTTTATTAAAACCTCGCTATTGAGATGAAGAACAAGAAAACGCCCCTTGGGTGACAACCCTAATGTACATAAGCGTACATGAGTTGGCAAACAAGAGGCGTTGACACAGTTATTCGCTCAATAGCGAGGTTTTAATCGACACGGAGAGCATCGACAACATTCTTACGAGAAGCCATAATAGCCGGTATAATGCCCGAAATAACGGTCAGAAGCAAGCTAAGGCAAACCAAAATGAGAGCATGCAATGGGTGAAAGTGCAAAAGCGAGCTGATACCGGTGGTGTGTTTGATGATAACGGATATGAGCGGACACAGGATGTAGGTGACAAGAATGCCGATGAGTCCGCTGGCAAGTCCGATGAGCGATGTTTCGGCAATGAAGACGTTGCGGATGTCCTTTTTGCGCGCGCCGATTGCGCGAAGAATGCCGATCTCGCGAGTGCGTTCGATGACTGAGTTTGACGTGATGACGCCAATCATAACGGTGGAAACGACAAGCGAAATTGCGGCAACCGCTATAAGCATTGCGGACACGAGGTCAAGCGTGCTGCGCATGTTGATAAGGAACATTTCGGACATATCGAAATATCCGACGTTGCCGTTATCGGAATTGCTCCATGCGGAAATATAATTGCCTGAATTGGTTTTTTGGTCACTGTCGTTTGGATAGACAGTGATATAGTACGGACTTGCGTCCGCGCCGATCGCTCTCATAAAATACGTGTATTGAAGCGCAGTGCCGCCCGTCATGGCTGCAATTGACGATTTTTTATTTGCAAAATCGGTTGAATCGTCAAGGCTGACGCCGTTGAAAACGGTTGTGTGAATAACGGGCTTTTGTGCGTCAAGCGCAAGTTGACGTTTGACAAGTTCACTGTTTTGCGCACTTTTCAGCGTGTTTTCTGCAAGCGCTGACGTATAGCAAATCGCCGAACTAACATAGGAATGTTCCGCTTTTTCTTTGGCGCGGATAACACCGACGATTTTTATCTCTTCATCCGAGTTTTCGTACATTTGTTCGAGCAAAGTTTGCGAGTCTGAATCTGAATCGTCATAACTCCATATC
>CAVABL010000186.1:0-2524 GCA_963586735.1 Firmicutes bacterium TM09-10 | reverse complement strand
CCTCGATATGAGCGAAACGGAAATAATCTCGGCATATTCATATTTCGAGGATATGGGGCTCGTGCAAATCGTGAGTAAACAACCCCTCGAAGTGCAGTATCTGAGCCTCAAACACTCCATGCAAACGCCTAAGAAATATAAAAGCGAAAAGTGGAACGATTTTAACACCCACCTGCAACAACTGTTCCCAGAAAGAATGCTTACGCCAAACGAATATAACGAATATTATACGTTCCTCGACGAGAGCAAACTCGAACAGGACGCTATGCTCATGATAGTGCAATATTGCATAAATATCAAGGGGATGAGCGTGAGATATCCGTATATTCTCGCCGTTGCGAGAAACTGGGTTGCGGACGGCGTGCGTACGGCGCAGGACGTGGAAAACAAACTTTCAGAATTCGATCAGCAGTCGGAACAGATGCAAAAAGTGCTCGTCGCGCTCGGTCGTAAAGGCGGTGCGGAACTCGATGAAAAACAAATGCTCCTCAAATGGACTCGCAGTTGGGGATATGAACTCGACGCCGTTCTCGCCGCCGCAAAGACGCTCAAAGGCGCAAAAAACTTCAAAAAACTCGACGCAAAATTGGATGAGTTTTACAGAATGTCCATATTCACTGCCGAAGAGATGAACGATTGGCAGGCGCAAAGAGAACATCTGAAAGAAATCGCGGTGGCAATCAACAAGAATCTCGGCATATATTACGAGTCGTTCGAGCATGAAATCGAGGTGTATATCGCGCCCTGGATTGCAAAAGGATTCGACGAGGATGCATTGGAAAAAATCGCGCACCACTGCTTTATTTCAAGCGTGCGTACGCTCGAGGGTATGAATAACGTCGTTGAAAAGTTCTATAAGCAAGGGCTGTTGACGGCAAAGAGCATTGACGAATATATGCTCGCGCAAATCGAACTCGACGGAAAAATCAGGCAGATCATCGAGGCGAGCGGAAGATCGAGAGGCGTTACGACGCAGGATAGGGAATACTACAAAACGTGGAGCGTCGCGTGGGGATTCTCCGACGACGTGATAAAATTTGCCGCAGAACAGGCGGTCGGGAAAACATATCCGACGGCGTTTGTCAATCAACTTCTTTCAACCTACAAGGCGAACGGCGTTAATACGGTTGAGCAGGCAAAGAAGTTCGCGCCCGCACAGTGCGCTCAAAAACCGAGAGAGAAAAACTTTGAAGAACGCACGTATTCGCAGGATGAATTGAAGAGTGTGATCACGAGCATCGACAGCCTTAAAGACGTCGAATGGTGACGATTAACGCTTGAAAAAGTTGGCATAAACGGCGTTGCCTTCGCATTGCACTAAATGTGCCAAAGAGAAGAATATTGAGTGAAGATATGAAAGAGAGAGTTATGCAAAAGACGCTTGCGGAGCGTCAAAAACAGTTGAACGCACAAAAAAACGAGGCGCTCAAAAGAGCGAATCGGGCGTTTGCAATTGAGGAAATTTCGCTTGCTAATAAGGCGTATATAAACGCGACTTTCGAGGCAATGACAAGCAACGACGATTTGTCTGTAAAAGTTGAAAAGGCACGGTTAGAATATCAAAAAGCACTCAAAAAATACGGCTTTTGCGAGCAGGATTTCGAGACGAAAATTTCGTGCGATATTTGCAACGATACGGGGTGCGTCGACGGCAAAATCTGCGCGTGCGTCAAGGACGCGTTTGTCGAAAACCTCAAGAAAGAATGTTTGATTGACGAGAGGGCAAAATTTGCGTTCGAGGACTGCGATTTGTCGAAAATAAAGGACGACGCACAACGAAAGTCGGTTGAGGAACTGTACGATTCGATGAAAAAATACGTGGCGAAATTCCCCGACGTGAAATATAAAACCCTGGTGTTTTCGGGCGGCGTCGGAACGGGCAAAACCTGCCTTGCAAGCGCAATGTCGAGGGCGATCGTCGAAAAGGGATATGCCGTGAAGTTTGTGAGCGCATACGAGTTTTGCTCGCATATGCTCACGACACATACGTCGCCGATCGCGGAGCGCAACGCGTTGCTTCACGATATGCTTACGTGCGATTTGCTCGTCATTGACGATCTCGGAACCGAGCCAATGCTCAAAAACGTTACCGTCGAATATTTGCTCCTCGTCATCGAAGAGAGGCAGTCGAGGGGGCTCGCAACGCTCGTTACGACGAATCTGAGCGGCGAAAACATCCTCAACCGCTACGGTGAACGCATATATTCGCGCTTGAGCCACAAGCAACACTCGATGATTATCAAGATGCAGGGCGCGGATTTGAGATTGCAATAGTCCGCTTTTGCATCGGCGGTATGGAGTGTGTTTTCCGGCATCAAAAATCGACGGGTTGCTCCCGACTTGAAAACTGTGCGCAACAAATACCTCAAAAACGCTTGTCTATGACGAAAAAATGATGTAATATATGTGAGCAAATCAAGAATGTGCGTGGGGTCATGGCGCAGTTGGTAGCGCGTTTGAATGGCATTCAAAAGGTCAGGGGTGCGAATCCCCTTGGCTCCACCAGTTAGAATACAAGTTGAAC
>CAVABL010000185.1:0-2525 GCA_963586735.1 Firmicutes bacterium TM09-10 | reverse complement strand
CGTTATATGTGTACGATGAAGCAATCGAAGTCGGATTTGTTGAAATTGTAATATCTTTCTTGTTTATCGTCCAAGATGTAAACACATCCCTTCCGATGAGAAATTCGCCGATTTTGACGTCGACAATCACGTCATATCCCCCGTCGCGCCAATCTTTTTTGCCTTCTGTGGTTGCAAGACTGTCCGAAACTCCGTTAGTGAAATAGAATGTGCCTGTTGTGATATTTGCAGGAATATTGCTTATTTCACCGACCGTTTGAAGTACGCCGTTATACGTCACATCTGAAACTGTTTTTCCTATATAGGATTGAGACACATACACATCAGTATCGCTGTTTGCGCTGAAAACGTATGTCAACTCGATGTCCGTTGCCTCTTGTCTTGTTTTTCCGTTCTCGTTTGCAACACCGTTGCTCATGACAAACAAAGGCTGAACGGCAGTTTTCCAATTTGAACCCGTTGCGGTGCGCAAATATTCGCCCTTTGACAGTGTTGTTCTCTTGTCGCTTGAATCTGTCGGGAACACCTCGAAACCGTTCAAATTGTTGTTGAGTATGCTCTCCTCCCATCCTCCGTCCGGAGTGCTGTATGAACTTTCGCTTACAACAGTCGGAACATACATAGACTTGTTCTTTTTGTCAAAACGATACGTTTGCAACCATCTTCCGTTGTTCTTTGGTGTTGCGGTTGCGCTCACACTCGCACCGGGCAAAATCCAACACGTTTTTATCACGTCGCCGCTGTTTGAAATATAGCCTATATCTGCAGTGCTGTTTTTCCACACTCCCGTGATAACACCGTCTTGATAGCAATATTCCAAAGTTCCGACGCAAAAGCCCACGATGCCGCCCACAAGCGATGAAGCCGAAACAGCGCCGCTATTATAAGCATAAGTGATTTTGTGACCGCTTGCCAAATAGCCCGCTATACCGCCGACAATATTTGAAGAAGACCAATCGGTCACTGTTGTCGCCGCACCGGTGTTGTACACATTGTTGATGTCTCCGTTTGCATATCCCGCAATGCCGCCAAGATACGCTCCGTTGTGTCCATTGATATTGACAGCGCTTCCGTTCGCTGTAATTGTGCCTTTATTGTATGTCTTTGAAATCGTGCCACTGAAATTGCCGACAATACCGCCGACTTGGTTTTGAGCTGTGACGTTTGCGGTGTTTGCGCAGTTTTCAATCGTAACGCCGTCCGCATACCCCGCCAAACCGCCGACTGCCGAGCCGCCGACAATGCTCCCTGCCGTGATTATATACGAAATTTTTGCTCCCTTGACATAACCAAACAGACCGACGTTGCTCGCGTCGCTCTGCTGAATGTTCAAAGTTATCGTCTTATGCTTGTTTTCTTGTCCGTATATCGTGCCTGCAAAATAGTTCGTTCCGTCTTTGCCGATTGGCACAAGTCCCCCATCAATGCTTGTCGTGTCAATATCCGCCGTGATGACAAACCAACACCCTGCAAAAGTGACATTCCCTTCTTTTGCATTGGTGCTTATTGTGTTGCCATAATACGTTCCCGTCACGCTGTCCAACGGATCACGAGACCCATTGACAATATCCGACAAGTTTTTGAGATGTTGCACCGTTGAAATGACAAACGGATTGTTTTGTGCCCCCCAATTGTTCTCACGACTTCCGCCCGAAATTATTCCGAAGTCACTGTCAATCCAAACGGCATACAAGTTGACTGTTGCCTCATCGTTTTCGGCAGGCAAAAAACTCACTCCGCCGATTGATTGTGTTCCGCTGTCGGTTGACGTTCCATAACCGTGCAAAACCGCGCCGTTCCTTGTTGTTGACCACCCGACAAACGTTTTATCGCCTGTCTTTTGCAAATTTAAAAACGCTTTTGCTTGTGTGTAAGTGAACGTCTCTGTCCACGTTGTGCTGTCGCTCTCATTGAGATTTTGCCAATATTTGACTTTAAGTCTGTTGAGTGCAAAATTCGCCGTGTATGTTTTCAGTGGTGTTATATTGCTGCCTGTGAACGCACGCGGATTCGTTGTGCCTCCGTCATCCCACTTGTCAAAGTGATAGCCTTCATTTGGCGTTGCCGTGCTTGTGACGCTTGCCGTTTTTGAGTTAAATGTCTGCGTTCCACTTGGCGAAACCGCACCGTTTGCTCCTGCTTTTAGATTTATGGTTGTATAAACACCACTAAAAGAAACAGTCAGACTTTCCAACTGTGCATAACTGCCAGAATAAATTTCTCTATTTCCTGGAGCATACCAACCATCCCAAAATTGAAGATTTATATAATTTCCGCAAGCTAGATCTATACTTTTCGTTACATTGACTACATTTGAAGTTTTCGTATCATCACCAGACCAGTAATAATACATATAAGCACCACCAAAATCCTCAAAGCCGTCTAAACCATATCCACTTGTTGCAATCCACTCGTAAGAAGACCCATTGACCGAATATTTCAAACCAGCATAGTTTCTACTTTCACCTGAGACCTTATAGTTTCTGTTTGTACGCAATTTAATTGAATATGATACTGTAACGCTT
>CAVABL010000184.1:0-2536 GCA_963586735.1 Firmicutes bacterium TM09-10 | reverse complement strand
GCCTTACAGTGTAAGTCAACGCAATAGGAGACACGACTTGTCTCAAAATTACGTACGCCTGTGTACGTTGGACTTTGATTCGAGCTATGTTTTTTGTTGTTTGCAATATAAAAATAGGTCTTTCATTATTTTGGGTTATGTTGTATAATAAATTGAAGTGGTTTTGCGTGCGGATGTGCGCGTGAGATGTACGCGTGAGGAGGAAACGTATGAGAATGTATGATATAATTCGCAAAAAGCGTGATGGCGGTCAGTTGAGCAAGGAGGAAATAAACTTTTTCATTGACGGGTACGTCAGTGGAGAAATCCCCGATTATCAGGCGTCGGCGCTGCTTATGGCGATATTCTTCAACGGAATGAGTTTTGATGAAACCGTTGCACTCACGTTTGCCGTGCGCGATTCGGGGCAACGCCTCGATTTTTCATCGATTGACGGCATCAGAGTGGACAAGCACTCAACCGGAGGAGTGGGAGACAAGACGAGTCTCGTTGTTGCACCGCTCGTTGCTTCGCTCGGCGTGAAGGTCGCGAAGATGAGCGGGAGAGGCTTGGGACATACCGGCGGAACGATTGACAAACTTGAATCGATACCGGGATTCAAAACCGACCTTTCGGAAGAAGAGTTTTTGAAAAACGTCAACGAAATCGGTGTGTGCATCGTCGGACAAAACAAAGACCTTGCGCCTGCTGACAAAAAGCTGTATGCGTTGCGTGACGTCACGGCGACGGTGGACAGTTTGCCGCTTGTCGTGTCAAGCATTATGGGCAAAAAACTTGCCGCCGACGACGATTGCATCGTGCTGGATGTCAAGACGGGCAGCGGCGCGTTTGCAAAGACGATGGAAGACAGCCGCACTCTTGCAAGGACTATGGTCGAAATCGGCAAGCATGCAGGCAAAAAGATGCTTGCGCTCATCACGGATATGGACAGACCTTTGGGATACGCAATCGGCAACACGCTCGAAGTCAAGGAAGCAATCGACACGTTGTGTGGACACGGTCCTGCTGATTTCACTGAAATTTGCGTGATTCTTGCCACAAATATGCTCTATCTTGCGGGCAAAGGCACATTGGACGAGTGTGAAAAATTCGTCAAAGGTGCAATCAAGGACGGTAGTGCGCTTGAAACTTTCAGAAAGATGGTCAGTGCGCAGGGCGGTGATGTCGAGTGCATTGACAATCCAGACAAGTTTGCAAAAGCACCGTATACGATGAGTGTAAAAGCGCAAAAGAGCGGTTATATTCAGAGAGTCGACACCGAGGGATACGGAATTGCAAGTTTGCTTCTCGGGGCCGGCAGAAACACAAAAGAGGAAAGTATTGATTTTTCGGCAGGCATTTTACTCAAAAAGAAAACCGGCGACTACGTCACCGAAGGCGACGAGATTGCAATCATGCATACGTCGGATGAAAAGAGATTTGCGCCTGCGCTTGAAAAATTTTGCTTATCAACCATCATAGGTGACTCTGCGCCGAAAAAACGCCCAATCGTTCTGGACAGAGTGGAGTGAGGGAGCATCTGTTGTGCAATGATATCGCACAAAGAGCGATGATATCACTTCGTGATGATATCGTTGCGATGCAACGATGATATCTAAACTGCGTTTGGGTTGAGTATGATGTGCGCAAAGCGCACAGTGTGATATTCTCGCTTTGCGAGAGTGATATTGTTTCCAATTGCAACAGCGATATTCACACTGCGTGTGAACGATATTTCCCGACGGTCAGTTGCGGAGGAATGCAAAACTACATATAAGACAAAGGATATAAGATGGCAAAACTCTATTTTAAATTCGGAGCAATGGGCTGTTCAAAGACGGCGCAAGCACTCATCACAAAGTTCAACTATGAAGAAAGAGGCATGAAAGTCATGCTCGTCAAACCAATTGTGGACACTCGCGACGGCGCAACTATCACGCGCTCGCGCATTGGACTTTCGGCGGAGGCAATCGCCGTGGCGCAGGACGAGGACTTGTATAAATTGTACAAGGGAAAGTACAGTGGCTATGACGTGATTATCGTTGACGAGTGCCAATTTCTCACTCCCGAGCAAGTGGACGAACTCGGGCAAATCGTCATAGATTTTGACAAACCTGTGCTCTGTTTCGGGCTTGCAACCGACTTTACAACGCATATGTTCCCGGGAAGCAAGCGACTTTTTGAGATTGCAGAGTCAATAAGCGAGATTAAATCGGTGTGTAGATGCGGCGCAAAGGCAACCGTCAACGCACGTATGGACGACAACGGCAATATCGTGTTCAAGGGCGAGCAGGTTTGCCTTGGCGGCAACGATAGGTACATTGCGATGTGCAGAAAGTGTTGGCTCAAAAAGAAAGCCGAACAAGAGGCGAAGGGCTTGTATCTGTGAGGTGAAAATGGACAGTATCGTCATTGGCATTTGCGGAGGCACGGGAAGTGGGAAAACCACGCTTGCAAGCAGAATTAAGAGCGCATTCGGCAAGGATGTGGTTATGTTGAGCATGGATTCCTACTACAAGTCAAATAGGGAAATTCCGTTTGAGGAAAGGGTGAAAAT
>CAVABL010000183.1:0-2539 GCA_963586735.1 Firmicutes bacterium TM09-10 | reverse complement strand
TTCAAAAAGGTTGGCAACGTTGAACTCGAGGACATTCTTGGCATAGACGAACAGGCAAGAAAATACACTTATTCTGTGATAGGAGTGAAATAGTGTACGTTTTATCGGCAACCGCAGGCGAAGTTTTCACTTACATCGGCTACGTTATCGTCGCCCTACTTGCGCTTATGGCGATGATTGTCATACACGAACTCGGGCACTATACGGCAGGAAAACTTCTCGGATTCAAAATTGACGAATTTGCAATCGGTTTCGGACATGCAATCATAAAAAAACGCAACAAAAAGACGGGAGAGTTGTTCACGCTTCGTCCGTTTCCCATCGGCGGATTCTGCGTTTTTCACGGCGAGGACGCCGAGGGCACGTTGCTTGACGAAGACGGCAATCAAGTTAAAGACGAGGACGGAAACATCGTCAAAGATCCCGACGCATTCAACAATCAAAAGCCGTGGAAACGTCTCATTGTGTTGTTTTCTGGCGCTTTTATGAACTTTTTGAGTGCAATCGTAATAATCACGATTTACTTTACCGCTTACGGACAAGTTCTGCCAAACGTCATCGACGTTCACGACACTGCAACCTATCAAAACGTTTTTCAAGAGGGCGACGTCATCCTCAACATAAACGGAAAGCAAGTCAACATCATGTTGCAAGAGGACTTGGACAAGGCGTTTTCGAACCTTCCGGACAACTCGTACTTTTGGATTTTGCGGAACGGTAAACGCATAAAATTAAACTCGAGCAAATTTTATTACAACCCGTTTGACGACGACGATTTCGTTTATTCCATCAACGGAACGAAACTCGACACGTCTATAAGCGTTGGCGCACTCAAGCAGTATGCCGATGAAAACGACATAGATACGACTCAAAAAATCACGCTCGTAGTTGTGAAATACAACGAGAAGAGCGAGATTGTCGAACAAAGCACGATGATTGTTCAAACCGGAGTCGTCGAAGGCGACAGTGAAAGTTTTTACAGTTACGGTTTCGGCATAACGAGAAGTCTGACGCATGCAAAACTTCCGTTTTTCCTTGCGTTCGGAAGGGCTTGGGGGTTCAGTTTCTTCATCGTGTTCAAGATATTGGCGTCGCTCGGCGCACTTATCACGGGCAAGACAGGGCTTGAAACGGCCGGCGGCACTATCACTACGATAAAAATGATGGCGCAAGTGTCATCGCTCGGTTTTGACAGTTTCTTGTATGTTGTCGCAATTATATCCGCAAATCTCGCCGTGATGAATTTGTTGCCGTTCCCGGCTCTTGACGGAAGCAGAATGTTGTTTACTATCATAGAAATGATATTCCGCAAACCCGTGCCGAGAAAAATCGAGGGTATCATACACACGGTCGGATTGGTGTTGTTGATCGTTCTTGCGGTATTCCTCGATGTGTTTCACCTTGTGAAAGGATGACGAGATGCCGAAACGGCGTGAAAAATAGCAAAATAATACAAATTGAAAAAGTAAAAAAACGAAGGAATTATGACTGAAAAAAGAAAAACGAGACAAGTTTGCGTTGGCAACGTCAAAATCGGCGGAGACGCGCCGATAAGCGTGCAATCGATGCTCAACACAAAGACTACCGATGTTGAGGGCTCTCTTGAACAAATTGCGGCATTGAAGGCGGTCGGATGCGACCTCATACGACTTGCAGTCCCCGACGAGGATTCCGCACGCGCATTCGGAGAGATTGCAAAAAGATGCGGTTTGCCGCTCATTGCCGACATACATTACAACTACAAACTTGCGCATATGGCACTTGACGCAGGCGCAAAGAAAATACGCATGAATCCCGGCAATATGCGCGATTTTTCTCAAATCAAACCGCTTGCCGAAAGAATGATAGACATGGGCGTTCCCGTGCGCGTCGGAGTGAACGGCGGCTCGCTCGATCCGAGATTCAAGGGTATGGACGAATCCCGTGCGCTTTGCGAGAGCGCGCTCGAGTGTGCAAACGTGTTTGAAAGCGTTGGGATGAAAGACATTGTGATTGCAATCAAAGCGTCGGACACGTTGCTCAACGTGAAAGCAAACAGGATGCTTGCGGGGATGTGCGACTACCCGCTTCATATCGGAGTGACGGAGGCAGGCACGTTGCGCACGGGGCTTGTCAAGTCGGCAATCGGCATAGGCACTTTACTCGGCGAGGGTATAGGTGAGACGATTCGAGTTTCGCTCTCGACAAACGTATGCGAGGAAGTTTTGGCAGGCAAAAAAATTCTTCAGACGCTCGGATTTCGCAAAAACGCCGTTGAAGTCGTTGCATGTCCGACTTGCGCACGTACCGAAATCGACGTTGAGGGGCTTGCAAACAAAGTCGAAGTGATGACCGCAGGCATTGACAAACCAATCAAAATATCCATTCTCGGTTGTCCGCTCAACGGAATAGGTGAGGGCGAAAACAGCGACATCGGCATTGCGGGCGGAAAGGAAAAGAGCGTGATTATGCTTCACGGAAAGATTTTTAAAACTGTGCCAAGTGAAGATTTGATGCAAGAATTTGACAAAATTATGCAAGAAGTATTATCAAAATAGCC
>CAVABL010000182.1:0-2546 GCA_963586735.1 Firmicutes bacterium TM09-10 | reverse complement strand
GGCGGTTATGCAATCGGCGCTTTCAACGTCAACAACATGGAAATCATCCAAGGCATCGTTGAAGCCGCAACTGAAGAGCAAGCTCCGCTCATCCTTCAGGTTTCCTCCGGCGCAAGAAAATATGCAAACACAACCTACCTCACCAAGATGGTTGAAGCGGCTGTCGAAACGAGCGGTCTTCCCATCTGCTTGCACCTCGATCACGGCGACAGCTTTGCACTCTGCAAAGACTGCGTGGACAGCGGTTTCACTTCCGTTATGATCGATGCGAGCGCACATCCGTTTGCGGAAAATATCTCCATCACAAAGCAAGTCGTTGAGTATGCTCACGACCACGGCGTCGTCGTCGAGGCAGAACTCGGCAAACTCGCAGGCATCGAGGACGCTGTCAACGTTTCCGCAAAAGACGCGCAATTCACCGATCCCGATCAGGTTGAAGAGTTCGTCGGCAAAACGGGCGTCGATTCGTTGGCAATCGCAATCGGCACTTCTCACGGCGCATACAAGTTCAAAGGTCAACCGCAACTCCGCTTTGACATCCTCGAGGAAGTCAGCAAGCGTTTGCCCGGTTTCCCCATCGTTTTGCACGGCGCTTCTTCCGTTCCGCAAGAACTCGTTGCAAAAATCAATCAGTACGGCGGCAGCATGCCCGGCGCTCAAGGCGTCCCCGAAGATATGCTCCGCAAAGCAGCCTCTATGGCAGTTTGCAAAATCAACATCGACTCCGACCTCAGACTCGCCGTCACCGGCGCAATCCGCGAGCATTTTGCTCTCAATCCTTCTCACTTCGATCCTCGTCAATATCTCGGACCGGCAAGAGAGGCTGTCAAACAGGTCGTGAAACACAAGTTGGTTGACGTTCTCGGCTGCGACCACAAAGCCTAAAACCAAACAGCGAATAACTGCGTTAGAGGCATCCGCTTGTCAACTCACGTACCACATGTACGTTAGGGTTGCCATTCGGATGCCTCTTTTTTGTTTTTCATTTGGGTGGTGCGGTCTTATCCTCTGCAATTGGTGCGGTGAATAACCATGTTGTTTTTATTTCAGATTTTCGGGATTTAGGCAGAAGAGTTCGGGAAGGACGAAGCGGCCGTCTTTGCGGATAAGGACGTCGTCAAACCAGATTTCACCACCGCCGAATTCGGGCGTTTGGCAAAGCACCAAATCCCAGTGGACTGCACTCTTGTTGCCGTTGGGGGTGTCGTCGTAACTGCATCCCGGGGTGAAGTGAATCGAGCCGCTTATCTTCTCGTCAAAGAGTATGTCTCCGATTGCTTTTGTGACGAAGGGGTTGACGCCGATTGCAAACTCGCCGACGTATCTTGCGCCATCGTCAGTGTCGAATATGGCGTTGGCTTTTTCGGTGTCGTTGGCGGTGGCTTTGACGATTTTGCCGTCCTTGAATTCAAGGCGGACGTTTTCAAAACGGAATCCGTTTTCAATTGACGGGGTGTTGTAACTTATCACGCCGTTGACGCTGTTCTTGACGGGAGCGGTGTAAACTTCGCCGTCGGGAATGTTGCATGCGCCGTCGCATTTGATTGCCGGTATGCCCTTGATTGAAAACGTCAAATCGGTGTCTTTTGCCACAATCCGCACTTTGTCCGTGCGATTCATCAGTTCAACCAACGGATTCATCGCGTTGCTCATTTTTTGATAGTCAAGACAACATACCTCGAAGAAGTAATCCTCAAACGCCTCGGTGCTCATCCCTGCAAGTTGGCTCATGCTCGGAGTGGGATATCTCAAAATAACCCAGCGCGTGTGCGCAACGCGTCTGTCGCTGTGCACGGGAATGCCGTAACATTTGTCGTATTCCTGCATTATGCTTTCGGGAACGTCGCAAAGTTCATAACTGTTGTCGCCGCCACGTATGCCGATGTAGCAGTCCATTTTGTCCATAAAATCCGCATCGCGCTTTGCCCACATGTCCAGCATCTCGGGGGTTGCGCCTTTCAAAATCTCTTTTTCAAGTCGCTTGTCAATGATGTTGAGGAAGGGGATGCCGCCCACTTTGTATATCTCGCGAATGATGCATGCTGGCAGTTGCTCGCCGCATCCGATTGCGTCGATCCAAACTTTGTCGCCCTTGCCGACGTGAATGGAATAGTTGACCAAATTGTGCGCAAGCAATTCTTGCCTTTTGTCCAAAATCATATGTCACCTTCAAATGTTTGATGAAAACATTATACCACACAATTTTGCAATGTAAAACAAAAGTCGCCTTGCGAGCGACTTTTTGAAAAGACAAGATATGTTTTACTGTATCTTCGGTATGACCGTTCCGTTTTTCAAAACGAGATTGCCGTCATCGTTGACGATAAGAATTATGTGTGACTTGTCAGGCTTGAACAAACAAATGGTTTTGCTTTCTTTGTAATATACAAGCGTTCCCGACATCACGACGGTTGCCGTTTTTTTGTCTTTGAAAATGAAAGAACTTTGCGTGATTATCAAAATAAAAGAACCTGTGTCGTATTTGCCGTCTATGACGGTTGCGGTCGGGTATGTCGTTGCAACGACGGGTTGCGGAGAGGGTGCTG
>CAVABL010000181.1:0-2555 GCA_963586735.1 Firmicutes bacterium TM09-10 | reverse complement strand
TAAACTAAAATTCACAAAAACGATGTTTTAGCGATGATATATGCAAGTTAAAGTGTTCGTTGTGTCGATAAAATATTTTGACGACATAAGCGTTTTTGCGACAAGTGATGACAAAAGGTTGTTTTGAACAGAAAGCAATCGACGCATGAACGCATATAAAATTGCGGTATGAAAACGAATATTTTGTCTGCAAAAAGAAAAGTTTTTCCTTCTTTTGATTTGAAATTGAATGCAAAAACCGCAGTTGCGTTTGTGCTTGAAGGGCTTGCGATTTTTTTGTTTGCAAGCGTTCAGTCTTTCGGATTTGCACTTTCGCTTGCTCTGTTATGTGCTCTTGTGTTTGCAAGGCAAAACGTCCTTGCAATCGCACCATGTTTTATTGCGGCAAACATCGCATTCGATCCTGATTGGAAAATGCTTTTGTGGGCGCTTGTCCCGGTTGCGATTCTCATTGCGGTGTATGCGATTTTTTTTAAACTCAAAAAAAATGTGCCGCTTTGGGTGATTGCTTTGTGTGCGCTTTCGGGCATCGTTCCGTATGCCGTTTGCGGTTGCATATTAGATGGCGATTACTTTTGGATGGGACTTTGCGCTCTCATTGCGCTGGTGATGACTTTCTGTTTCGGAATTTGCGCCTATGCCGTGTTCGTGCGGTCGATTTTACACAAGGCGACAATTGACGAACTTATGTGCGCAGGAATCACGTTGCTTGCTGCAGGTTTTGCGCTCAAAGGCGTGGAGTTTTACGGATTTTGCGCATACAATCTCGCACTTTCGTTTTTTGCGATTTTCTGTTCTGCTTGTTTCAAACCTCAAATTTGCCTGCTTTGCGGAATCTTGCTCGGCGTTGGCGCAAGCGTTCTGACCGGAGATATAACCTATCTCGGCTCCGCCGCTCTCGTTGCAACCGCCGCAGTTGCGTTTTCTCCTTTCACAAAGTGGGCGAGCGCACTTGCCGTGATTGCGGTTGAGGGCATTGAGTGGCTTCTTGATGCGTATTCGGGCACCGGATGGCAATCTTTCGTTGTGTGCGCAATCGGAGTTGTGGCGGCGTTATGCGTTCCGTCGTTTGCAATTGCAAAAATCAAAGGACTTGCAAAAGGTGACAACAGGGGCGCGTATAGCGGACTTGTCAACAGACGCGGAAGAGAACTCGCGTCGAGACTGTCGTCGGCATCGGACGTGTTTTTCGACATGTCCAAAAATCTCGAAAAAATTGCCGCAAATTCGTGCGAATGTTCGCCGTCCGTTCTTGCAAAAGAGGTTGCGAAAAACTTTTGCGGACGCTGTCGCGACAGAGAAATTTGTTTTAGCGCGCTCGGCTCGGACACGGCAAACGTTATATTGCCAATGGCGGATGCCGCCGTCAATCGCGGAAAGGTGACAATCCTCGATATGCCGCCGTTTGTCACAAGCAGATGCTCCAATATGCACTCTCTTGCATCCGCAATCAACGCCATGGCGGAGGCGTACAAAAGCAAGATGAGCGAGGCAAAAAGTTTTGCGTCTTGCAAAAGTCTTATGTCCGAGCAATTTGCAGGAGTTGCGCTCGTGCTCGATTCGCTTGCCGCTTCATGCGCCGAACAGGTAAGTTTTGCATCCGACGACGTTGAAATTTTGAAAGCGGAACTTATGAAACACAACATAGTTGCAAGTGAAATCGTCGTGTGCGGAGAGGGTGCGACGATGAGTGCAACGTTGGTCGTCAGGGAATGTGACGCACAAAAGGCAGTGCTTGCCAAAATCGTGTCAAAACACCTTGGCGCGAAAATGTCCGTGTCAAAAATTCAGGACAAGGGCGAGCAAAAAATTGTGTATCTAGATTGCGCTCCCGTGTATGAAATCGCATACGGCACGGCGCAAAAAAGATGCGGCGAAGAGATTGAAAACGGCGATACGATGTGCGTACTCTGTCCGTCAAAAACACGGCGATTGTTTGCCATATGCGACGGTATGGGGCACGGCGACAAGGCAAGCGAAACGAGCAAAAACGCCGTCAGAATGATTGAGAGCTTTTATAGAGCCGGGATACAATCCAACATCATCCTCAACCTTGCGAACAAACTTCTCAAACTCGGCACTGACGATATGTTTTCATCCATCGATATTGCCGTTTTTGATATGCAGTCGGGCGGTCTCGACGTCGTGAAACTCGGCTCGGCAAGCAGTTTCATCATTCGCAAAGAAAACATCGAAATGCTCACTTGCACCTGCGCACCCATAGGAATCGTGGACGACGTAGAGAGCATAACGTCGCGCTATCAACTTTTCGACGGCGATATGCTTCTTATGATGAGCGACGGCGTGTTCGACGTGCTTGACGGTTCGGGCGTTTGCGAGGCGATTGATGAAATCGACACGCAAAATCCCCAAACGCTTGCCGACGCAATCCTCGAAAAAGCACTGCAAAAGGGCGCAAACGACGATTGCACCGTGCTTGCAATGCGACTTTTTATGGTGTAAGGCGCAAACGCAATGTGCAATGATATCATGCATGCACAATGATATCCACACTCTTCGTGGGGCGAGGGAAAATTGGAATGTGTGATTCAATC
>CAVABL010000180.1:796-2566 GCA_963586735.1 Firmicutes bacterium TM09-10 | reverse complement strand
GTTTTAACATCTCGACAAAACTGTCGTCCGAACCTTGATAATTGATCTCGGTCGGTCTTGTAAGCTCGTACGCAATGACGAAGGCAATGATGACGAGAAGTATCACGCCGACTATGATGAGTGTGCGTCTTGTTGTTGGTTTCATCTATCCTCCTGAAATCGACGCTGTGGACGATTTCACAATAATCGTATATTATGTTTAACATATTATAAAAATTAAATGCGAAAAAGTCAACGCAACGAGATAATTTTGCCTTCGTTGCCGCGCCTTTTGGGTTAGTATGTCTAAATGTTAAAAAAGAACTATTAAAATGATATTAAACCGTACCGTGCAACTTTGTTCGTGTTCAAAAGAAAGTTAAAAACGACAGTCTTCGCATCGCATGCGGCACAAAAGTGCGACTGCAACGCTTCGACTATCGTCAACAATATACTCTAAAATCCGAAAATCAACGTATTGCGATTGGCGCGATTTCAGTCCGTCAACTCTCCTTTGAGTGATTTTTCATAGGCGAACAAATCAAAATATCCCGTGCCCGTCAACCCGAAAAGAATAACTTTTTGCTCGCCCGTTTTCTTACATTCGAGCGCCTCGTCGATTGCTACTTTGATTGCGTGAGCGGATTCGGGCGCAGGCAATATTCCCTCGACGCGCGCAAACGCTATCGCGCTTTCAAACACATCTTTTTGTTTCACCGCAACCGCCTCGTCAATATAACCGTCGTGGAAAAGTCTGCTCACGATAGGGCTCATGCCGTGATAGCGCAGTCCGCCTGCGTGTGTTGCGGCAGGAACGAACTCGCAACCGAGAGTGTACATCTTTGCAAGAGGTGTAACCTTGCCCGTGTCACAAAAATCGTAGCGGAACTCACCTTTGGTGAGGCTTGGACAACTTGCCGGTTCAACCGCAATGAACTTCGGGTTTGCTTGCCCCTTCAATTTGTCGCGCATAAACGCAGACATAAGCCCTCCGAGATTGCTCCCTCCGCCTGCGCACCCCACGACAACGTCGGGATATTCGTCGATTTTTTCCATTGCGATTTTGCTTTCAAGCCCGATTATCGATTGGTGAAGGACGACTTGATTCAATACGCTTCCGAGCGCGTATTTTCTCTCGCCGTTCGATTTTGTCGCAACCTCGACAGCCTCGCTTATGGCAGTGCCGAGACTTCCGTTTTTGTTGACTCCGCAATCGAGCATTTTTCTGCCGACTTCCGTCACATTGGACGGCGAAGGTATGACCGTTGCACCGTACACCCCCATCAGAGTTTTGCGTTGCGGTTTCTGCTCATAAGAACACCGCACCATAAACACCGTGAGGTCAAGCCCGAAATAACTGCACGCCATAGACAGCGCAGTGCCCCATTGCCCTGCGCCCGTTTCGGTTGTAAGTCCTTTCAAGCCCTGTTCTTTGGCATAGTATGCCTGCGCAATCGCGCTGTTGAGTTTGTGTGAACCGCTCGTGTTGTTACCCTCGAATTTATAGTAAATTCTCGCAGGTGTATCGAGCAGTTTTTCAAGACAGTATGCACGCACGAGCGGTGATGGACGATACATTTTGTAAAAATCTCTCACACCCTTCGGGATCTCGATGAACGCATGCTCCGAGTCAAGTTCCTGCCTTGAACACTCACTGTTGAACACCGCCTCCAACTCTCCGAGTTTTGCTGGCTCTTTCGTCATTGGATTGAGAAGAGGATCTATGTCGTTTGACATGTCGGCACGTACGTTGTACCAATCTTTCGGCATCTCGTTTTCAGACAGATAAAC
>CAVABL010000180.1:0-786 GCA_963586735.1 Firmicutes bacterium TM09-10 | reverse complement strand
GGCACGTTGTTTTTGCTCATATACACCTCCGAAATATGAATTTTATTATTTTTATTTTTTCATAACAACAAGTTTATTCTTATTTTTGATGTGATAAACGCTTGTTTGTGTATTTTTAAATCATTTTTTCCTCGTTATATACCACGGTGAAAGTTTAATCTTTTTTCACACTTTCAAGACTCGTACGAAAACAAAAAGTCCGCACAAAATCCTCGTGGATTTTGTACGGACAAGATATACTCCTGCGGTGCCACCGTACTTGAAGTCTTGACGACTTCCGCTCATCGACCGCCAACACGGTCTGTCTTCTTACGCGAGACTTACGTCCGAAACTACTTTGTTCGCTCCGACCCTCAGGGGCCCATATTGTTTTCTTCCCTTCAACAGTTTGATGAATGAATATTACTCCCACATCCGCCCACTGTCAATAATTTTTTGCTCTCAATCTAATTTTTACCTTTCGACAACCGCGTCGTAAAGTAAAAAATGTCTTCCAACACATCTTTTATTTCGTCTAATTTTGAGTTGTGATTTTGCTATAATACAATTGTATTCTCTTTGTCAATCTTTTTACTAAAATTATTTGACAAGTTGTTTTCTTAATACTATATAGAAGTTGAGGTATATATAAATATTCCTAATATGTTTTCAAAAGCTCTGTATGTGAAAACGGTGGGGTGTGCCCGATTTTAATACCGAAATAGTTTTTGTTAATAAAAAAACGAACATCTTTTAACAAGGTGTTCGTTTTTACTATTGGCTCACCGAAACGGGACGCCTCAACAG
>CAVABL010000179.1:0-2567 GCA_963586735.1 Firmicutes bacterium TM09-10 | reverse complement strand
CGGATCCTTTCGCCGAGAATTATATTCACGTCTTTCATCGGACGCCTCCACTTTTGCAAATATTCGACTTGATTATATATGAAGTCACACATCTCAACAATGATGTATTACATCTTGACAAATGAACCAGTACATCATATTATTATATTAGTATGCTCAAATTTCGGGTATTGTGGAGGAAGTTATGAAAAAATTCAGATACTTTGCCGTCATGTTTGCGTTGCTTGTTGCAATGATTGCGCTTGTCGCATGCAACGACACATCAACTCAGTCGGAATCTCCGATTTCGCCAAAAATCGTTGAGGGTATGGATGATTTCAACTATTATGCCGACGACACGACGGTTTCAATTCATTCAGCAAAGGATTCGACCGTGAAAATTTTGACGATTCCGGCTTGCGTGACGGAGATCAATGCTGCCGCTTTTGACGGATATGCATCGCTTGAAGAAGTCATATTTGAGGAAGGAAGCAAACTCAAGGCGGTCAAAACGTACGCGTTCAGAAATTGCACTGCATTAAAAAGCATAACGCTTCCGTCATCGGTCACATCGCTCGGCGATATGGTTTTTTCGGGGTGCACGGCTCTTGAAGAAGTTGTGTGTGACGATGAAAACATAACATCTTGCGGCGCGTCTCTTTTTAAAAAGTGCAAGAGTTTGAAGCGCGTTGTCGTGCCGTCCGCAATGTCGAGTGTGAGTAAACAAGACTTTGAAGGTTGCTCAAAACTCGAGGAAGTCGTATTGAGCGAGGGTGTTGAGAGGGTGGAAGACCTTGCATTCTCTGGATGTCCTATAAAAACACTTTCTCTTCCGAGTACTCTTCGTTATATAGGCGCCGGTGCATTTTTCAACAATTCATTGACCGGCAAACTCGTTATCCCGGAGGGTGTTGAGGTGATCGGCGATTATGCATTTTTCGGAATGTATGTCAGTGATAAAAACTGCATCACGGAATTGGAATTGCCGTCAAGTTTGACAAGCATCGGTGATATGGCTTTTGCGGCAGCAAACCTTGCAACGCTTAATATTCCGCTGAATGTAAAATCTGTGGGTGTCGGTGCGTTTGAGATGAGCAGTCCGAAGAGTGTAACATTGCCCGATTCTTTGGACATTGAATTGTTCGGCAAGTTTTCTGTGTCAGGTGCCGAAGCGTCCATGATGGCTGCGTTTAATCCTCTTGATGTTGAAACATGGTCGCTTCCAACGGCGAACATCGACGATTGTTGCGAATATTTGAAACCGTGTGTGCAAGTTGCGCTCGAAAACGCAACGAATCTCACAATTCGCTCGGGATCGGTGAAAGACGGAGCGTTTGAAAACAACAAAAATTTGAAAGAATTGAAGATTTGCGCAGGGAAATTGACGGCAGAATCAATCAAGGGGCTTGCAAATTGCAATATCGAAATAACAAAGGATGTGAAAATCGAGGCGCACTCGCTTGACGATACGGAGTGGTACAAAAATCAACCCGACGGAATCGTGTATATGGGCGAGGTCGTTTACGGCTATAAGGGAGTGCTGCTTGGTGATAGTTCTTCGTCATTGGCAACGTTGACCGTCAGAGAGGGCACGACGAAAATCATCGACAACGCATTTGCAAATGGCAGAATCAATTCGGATATGTCAATAGAAGCGATCGGCAACTTCGCTTGTTTGCTTTCGGTTTTTCTCCCGTCAACGCTCACAGATATTGGGAAACAAGTGTTTGTGGGGACTGGGGTTTGGTATATATCCGTGGCAGAAAACAACAATACATACATGTCAAAAGATAAATGCTTGCTCACAAAGGACGGCAAAAAGTTGATTTTCATGGCTTTGTTTTCAAACAAGATTCCGGACGATGTCGAAACAATCGGAGAATATGCGCTGGCATGGTCGGCATCATCTGTAGAGATCCCTCAAAGCGTGAAGCGCATTGAGAGATTTGCGTTTTTTGAAGCGCAGATGACGAGTGTTTCGATCCCCAAAAGCGTTGAAACCATCGGCGAGTTTGCGTTTGTTTCGTCCAATATTGAATCAATTGAATTTGAGAGTGAAAGTAAACTTAAAACCATTGCTAATGGTGCGTTTTGTGCATTTGGTACGACAATGGAGGGCAATGTCCTCGATTTGAGCAAACTCGAGCATTTGTCGAGCATAGGAGACGGTGCTTTTTCTGTGGAAATTTTTGATTCGACGAGCATTGAAAAACTCGAAAAGGTCATATTGCCCGACAAATTGACGAACCTTTCAACCGGCAAGTGTCCGTTTGGCAGTGCATCGAAAACAATCGAGATATCCTCCGACAACAAAAATTACAAAGTAATTGACGGTTGCCTTGTCAAAGGTTCGACCATTGTTCTCGGCACAAGCCACGTCGGCATTCCGACGACATACAGCAAGGACGGAAATGTCATTGACATCACGGCAATAGGCGATTGCGCATTCTCGGGTGTGAAGACGGCAAACATAACAATCCCGTCAAAAATTCAAAGCATTGGATATAAGGCGTTTGCAAATTGTGCGAATCTAACGAACATCACGTTTGAGTGTGAGAGTATAATGATTGGAAAAAGCGCATTTGAGG
>CAVABL010000178.1:2106-2569 GCA_963586735.1 Firmicutes bacterium TM09-10 | reverse complement strand
GCAATCAACTTGTTTTTTATATGAAAGATTATGTTTTTTTACTTCAAAATAATAATTAAATTAATATTTTGCACAAAAAATTCAAAGAAAATAAAAAACCAATCCGCCACTGGTGCGGATTGGTAAACTGTGGTGGAGGCAACAGGACTCGAACCTGTGACCTCACGGATGTGAACCGTGTGCTCTAACCAACTGAGCTATGCCTCCGTGTCTCGCATATGGTGTATGCGAGGATTTTTTTACGCTTTGTACATTCTCTTGCGAGCAGCTTCCGCTTTCTTTTTGCGTTTTACGCTGGGTTTCTCGTAAGCCTCTTTTTTGCGGAGGTCACCGATGATGCCGTCACGCGCGCATTTTCTTTTGAAACGGCGGATTGCATTGTCCAAACTTTCGTTTTCGCCGACTCTGACAGTTGACATCTTTTTCACCTCCTCGGGATCGAATTACTTTTCCATTATACACA
>CAVABL010000178.1:0-2096 GCA_963586735.1 Firmicutes bacterium TM09-10 | reverse complement strand
GGATGTCAAACGAAAAATGAGCAAGAGCGGAACAAATTTTGCTGATTTATCTTTTGGGAACGCATTGCGAGTGATGCAAAACGCATCCGATGCGAGTAGGTTGAAAAAGGGAAACGGCGTTGAGTGCTTTGCGAGTGCCAAGGTTTTCAATATGGCGTTATATCGAGCAAAAAGTCGCAAGAAACTTCAAAGAATTGAGCGATTTTGCGCAACATATCGAGATCAGGCTCTCTGCTTCCTGTTTCCCAAAAGCTGATAGTCTGGTTGCAAACGCCCAAAGCGTCGCCGAGTTGACGTTGAGAAAGATGGTTGTCGATTCTCAACCTTTTTAACCTTGAACCGAAAACGTTGTTTTCCATATGGCACACATTTTATGATAACTTTCCAACAATATGTTGACTTCCAACAAAATGTAGAATTTGAACAAAGCAAAAGTACGCTTGAAAATAACATAAAGGGGTTCAAAGGGGAAAGTGAAAAGACACCGCATGTCATTGCGAGGAGCAACGAATGTTGCGACGTGGCAATCCGGCGTAGCGGAGATGTGGCTTGCGCCTTGATTCCCACGGTTGCTTTGCTCCCTCAGGATGACGGCAAAATGTAATGTAAAGGGGTTCAAAGGGGAAAACACGGAAACTCTGTGACATTGAGTGCAGAATGGCGTGTTGGGAATGTGATTCAACAGTTTGTAGGAATAGAACACAAGGTGTTGCGTGTGTGCGATAATATGAAACAACTATATATAGGGAAGTGGATTTCCATATGAGATTGCACCGGATTGGATGTCTGAACGTAATGTAAAGGGGTTCAAAGGGGAAAGTGCAATCCGAGTGCTTGCCCAAGGGATGTTGTCCAATGGATATTGCCCAACGGATATATAGTGAAATGAACTTTGCAAGGAGAAGAAAATGGCAGGAGTGTTTGCTTTTGGGTTTGTGATGATTGCATGCATACAGATTGTGTTTGCAATTGCGCAGATTTCGGGGCGATATCTTCACATCAACGACCGAGTGCGAGACACGATTTTGCGCATGTTCAAAAAGTTGCGCAAGTTTTTCGTGTTGGTTGACGTGGCGTATGTTGTATGTGCGCTTTTCGTGTTGTTCTTCTCCGACATTCGCACGTTCATGTTTGAGGTTGTGTCGGCTGATTCCATATTGATGGCGCGCAGGGTGCTGATTGGCATATTTGGCACGCCGTCGGTGATGACAGCGCTGATTGCGCTGATATTGGGCATTGTTGACACGTTTGCGCTGTTTGTTGCGCTTGCGGTTGCGTGCTGCGTCGTTGTGGCGATAGCCGTGCCGTTCACACTTGAAGAAGAGATTGTTTCTGCCGACGATGACGCGCAGGACGATTCTGAAAATACATTTTTGGTTGAAAAACCGTTTTGCAAAAATTTGAGATTGAACAATTGAGCTTTTGCATTTTTGACATTTTTGCGATATTGAAATCGTCAGTGCACGCAAAAGCAAAGATGTCAAAAAAGATTGAAAAAGATCAAAACAAACAACAAAAAAATTGAAAAATGAAATGCTTTTGCGCGCATTGACGATTCGCACCATTTGCACGATTCGCACGATGTGCAAATCGTGCAATGTCGCGCAAAGAGCGTTGCTTTTGGATTTTAGGAGAAACAAGATGAAAAATAGGATAAAAATCAGTCTGGCAGGAGTGCTGGCATTGTTTGTCGTGGCAATGATGATTGCAACAGCAACCGTGTGCCTGGCAGACTTTGGCAATGCCAACAATGCATATGCCGAGGATTCAACTTCAGTGTGGGACGGCTCAACCGACACAAGTTGGTACAACACCACGGACACGGAGTTCACCCTTACAACCGCAGCACAACTTGCAGGCTTTGCGGCAATTGTCAACAAAACCGTCACAGCAACAACTGATGCAAATGGCAATCAATACACGGTTTCAGACAGCACGTTCAGTGGCAAAACAATCAAACTCGGTGCGAACATTGACCTCAACGGAAGCTGGACTGTTGCCGATGACGGAACGGTCACAGTCACATCCGATTCAAAATATAAATGGACACCTATTGCAAATAACAGTTCCGCAAGTAATAAAATTTCGTTTTGCGG
>CAVABL010000177.1:0-2632 GCA_963586735.1 Firmicutes bacterium TM09-10 | reverse complement strand
CGTCTCTTCAACGACAACCGACAAAATCTGATTTGCCTGTTCCTGACTCAATTCGCTTTCGCCGACGACGATGCTCACTCCGTTGTCGCTTATGGTGACGATTGCGTCCTCAAATCCTCTTCCCTTGATGAGTGTTTCAAGAGCCAACTCTTTTTCCATTCTATTCACAAGTTGCAATTTTTGTTCTTGCGCCGTAGTTTTTGCGCTTTGCGTGCTATCCTCCGAGTTCATAATAGCGTCAAGATACAAAAACTCCGATTCTCTCGTTGCGTCGCGGTCACTTCTTGCGGCGGCAAAAAACGTTTGCGTGACGGTATCTTCTCCCGTTGACACGTCTGAGGACGTTTTGTCAAGTTTGTCGCTCAACACAAAATTCAGCACGCCGGTTGCAACGAGCAATGCAACCATAATCGACAACACGATTATCTTTTTGGTTTTGGGTTTAATTTTCATATATTCCTCCTATATGTTCAATTTTGTCGGCTCATCACACTGATGAGTTTTGAGTCGATTCCAAGTGCGCTCGACGTTGCGTTCAAAAGTCGGATGCGAACGAGCGGATTTTTTGCGCCGTCGGCAATCACAAGCACGCCGACAATCTCTCCCGACGATTGCGTTATCATGGCTTCGACCTGTCCTGCCCCGTCAACCGAAGACAGAATGCTTGAAAGTCTTGTTTCCTCGTCGTTTTGATAAGACTGTTTTTCGTCCTGTTTGTTTGCGGCTACGCTAGAGTATATGACGAGCGCAACTGCGATTATGAATATCAAAACGACAATCTTAATATTTTTTATCCCCTTGACTTTTTCAATCATTGATTTCACGTCGCTTTTCAACTTTTCAAATCCCTCTTTCATATCAAAATATATATGTGGCGCAATCGCAATTATGAACGCAAGCTCTTTTCGCGCGCGTGCGCGCGCATACGCTCATACGTACATTATTATTGCTCGTGCGCCCGTGCGCGCACGCGCGCGTTGAAGATAAACGACGCACACGATTTGTCTTGAAACGTTAAGTGTTTTTGCAACGATATCAACGATTTTCTCTCCGTCAATAGCCGTTTTTTCGACTTCCACACTCACGTTTTGCACAACCGTCCCGTCATACGTTATCTCAACGGCGCATTCGCACCCCTCGTTTTGAAGAACGAGCCGCACCTTTTCGCTTGCGCCCAAGCTCAAATCAATGCTTTCTACGCTCGTCGATTCATCGTTTGAAAAAATATCTCCCGCGTCGAGTTTCCAATCTGACTTTGCAATTGACGGAATTATAGATGCAATCGCAAACACGACGATGAGCGAAAACGCTCCTTTCACGTATTTCGTCGTCTTTCCGTTCGGTAACACGATTTCAAGCAACACACCGAGACATATCACTCCGACGACGGATATCACCCACGCTTTCACGTCACACCCCCACGTTGCACGATGAAATGAGCAACATCAACAGCAAGAAAAACGCAAACGCAACCCCAGCAAGCGCACTCACAAGCAAATTCATGTTTTTCGATGCAGAAAACAACAGATTCGATGTTCGTGAGTCGCCGAGCGGCTCGCACACTGCCGCCGTAAGTTTGAGAGTGAGCGAAAAAACAACCACCTTTACAAGCGGGAAAAGCACGACTGCGCAAAGCACGATTGCGCCAGTATATCCAACCGCGTTTTTCACGAGCGTCACGGAAGCGGTCAGCAAGTCAAGTCCGTCAGAAAGATAGCCGCCCAGAATCGGCACATAACTCGACACCGCAAATTTTGCAACGTTAAACCCGAATTTGTCCACTGCGCCGCCCGTCACGCCCTGCACGGTGAGGAAAGTCGCAAACAATCCGAACACTATTCCTACTAGCCACCCTGCCGCCGAGCGTATAAGTTTTGCAAGTTTGTCAAGTTTCACTGTCTTCGAGACGTTCCCCACAACGCAAAATACGATGCACAAAACGAAGGACGGCAAAATTACGCTTCCGACGATTTTCATCACAAACGATGAAAGCACCGCCATTAGTGGCGAATATCCCGCAACGGTTGCAGTCGCTCCCAACGTTGATAGCAAAGTCAGGAGCAACGGAAAAATCACGTTCGCAAACTCCGTCAATTTTTCAATCGTATCCGCCACCGCCTTGACGATGCCGACAATTCCGCTCATCAGAATTATAACGATTGCGGAGTAGCAAACGATGTGCACGACTTCCGTCGTCGAGTTGTTGAGAAAATCGCTCGTGAGCGAACAAAGCATATTTTTTAGCAGACATATCACCAAAATCGTAAGAAAACTCGGCAAAAAAGACACAAAATATCTCCCTGCCGATTTTGAAAGCAAGGTCATAAAGTTTTGATAAAAACTTTGCGGCGCACCGCTCACAAGTGCTTTGAGCGTAACCTTCAAATCTTCGATTGACAACGACTCACTCTCCTCGCCACCGAGCGAGTCCAAAAATTTTTGCAATCCTTCAAGGTCAAGACCGTCAATGACATCGCTCACCGATTTTGAAAACTCTTCTTTTATTTCCTCCTGCGACTTGTCCGCGGCAAAAGCAACGTTGCCGGAGCAAAAACAAATAGATTGCACGGCAAAAAAACACAATACCAAACCCGTTACACACAAAAAACAACATGCCGGAAACGCCGTTTTG
>CAVABL010000176.1:0-2666 GCA_963586735.1 Firmicutes bacterium TM09-10 | reverse complement strand
GATGTAAGATGAATTGCCAAAAATTTCCTTTGAAGTAAGACGTTATCGTGGATAAAAACACGGTTCGGAGCGTTTGATTGTTCGGTTGTCAATCGGATTCATGCGCCCGGGGCTCGATTTGCCAATCGTAAACGCCGTGTTTGGCGATACGTTGTCATATTGCAATGCGGTTGAATGTGAGGACGTTATGTTGTACGGAAAAAACGTGGTTTTGGGCGTGAGCGGCGGTATTGCCGTCTATAAAGCGTGCGAAATCGTTTCAAGACTTAAAAAACTCGGCGCAAACGTTGACGTCGTTATGACGAAAAACGCTTGCGAATTCGTCACACCTTTGACTTTTCAAACTCTTGCAAAATCGGCGGTCGTTCTGAACGCTTTCGAGCCTGTCAAAGTGTTCGATATAAACCACATTTCGCTTGCAAAAAAAGCGGATATTCTCGTCGTCGCTCCGGCAACTGCAAACGTCATCGCAAAATTTGCGGAGGGTATAGCCGACGATATGCTCACGACGACATATCTTGCCTGCAAGGCTAAAAAACTAATCTGTCCCGCGATGAATTGCAATATGTTCGAGGACGAGGCGACGCAAAAGAATATGCAAACCTTAAAAGAACGCGGCGCAACGTTTTGCAACGGTGCGGTCGGTCCTCTCGCATGCGGCGACGTCGGAAAGGGAAGAATGGCCGAAGCTTGCGATATAGTCGAGAAAATCGTTGAAATCCTCACTCCCAATCAGGATTTTGCAAACAAGAGAGTGCTTGTCACATCCGGTGGTACGGAAGAGAAAATCGACGGCGTGAGAGTGATTGCCAACCATTCGAGCGGGAAAATGGGCAAGGCTATCGCGGAGGCGGTTGCGGATAGAGGCGGAAGCGTCGTATACGTGTACGGAAACGTAAAAACGGACGTGCCGAAATGCGTTGAAAAGGCAATTCACGTCACATCGACGCAAGATATGCTCGACGCGTGCGTAAAAGAATTCGATGCCTGCGACGTCGCTATAATGGCTGCCGCGCCTGCCGACTATAAGGTCAAAAACACCTTCGATAACAAAATCAAAGCGGATGTGCTCACCCTCGAACTCGTCAAAAATCCCGATATTGCAAAGACGCTCGGCGAGAAAAAAGGCGAGAAAAAACTTGTGATTTTCTCCGCCGAAACGCAAAATCTCGTCGAAAACGCAAAAGGAAAACTCCAAAAGAAAAACGCCGATATCGCCGTTGCAAACGACGTGACGCTCGTCGGCGCCGGATTTGACGTCGATACGAATATCGCAACGATAATCGATAAAAAAGGCAATATGACCGAAAGCGGAAAAATAAGCAAGAGAGAACTTGCGGATTTGATTCTCAACAAGGTGATTGCCCTATGATTTTGCAAGTCATCGTCAACATCTCAAACAGCGACGTGGATAGGACTTTCGACTACGAGGGCGACGACTGTCCCATCGGGAGCAGGGTGTCCGTCGAGTTCGGGAAAAAAAGGCTGGTCGGGTTTGTCATCGGCAAAAAGGATAAGTCGGATTTTAACGACTTGAAACGTGCAAAATTTTTGGATTGTCCCATCGACGACGAACAGTTGAAGTTGATGGATTTTATGCGCAAGACGTACAATTTGAGATATATTGACGTTTTGCGTTTGTTTGTTCCGCAACAACTGCGCGAGGAAAAAGACCCCGAATATACGAGAAAATTTCTAACCGTCGACGACACGAGGTCGCTTGACGAAATAAAAGAGGTCATCGGCAATAGGGCGGAAAAACAACAAGAGGCTGTTGACTATATCGCCGCTAACGGCGGTCAGTTTTTGAGTTTTTTGAACGCTAAATTCGGCGTGAGTGCAATAAACGGCTTGCGCGATAAGGGCGTCGTTGTCGAAAGCGACGTGCACGAGCGTTCAACTCCGCTCAAAACCTTGCATAAAGAAAGAAGACACGTAAATCTAACCCAAAAACAGCAAAGCGCGGTTGATACGCTCTGCGGCGGTAAGGGGACGTTCCTTCTTCACGGCGTGACGGGAAGCGGAAAAACGGAAGTGTACGAATGCGTGATTGAAAGCATGATTGCAAAAGGAAAAACCGCAATTATGCTCGTGCCCGAAATTTCGCTCACTCCGCAAATGCTCGGTCTTTTCAGAGCGAGATTCGGCGACGACGTGGCTATTTTGCACAGCGGTCTGAACGCAAGCGAGAGATACGACGAGTGGAAAAGACTTAAAACAGGGAAAGCGCATATCGCAATCGGCGCAAGGTCGGCAATCTTCGCTCCGCTTGAAAATATCGGCGTGATAATAATCGACGAGGAACACGACACGAGTTATCTGTCCGAATCCAATCCCCGCTACGACACTAAAACCGTTGCGGAGTTCAGAGCAAAGTTGAACGACGGCGTGCTTGTGCTCGGTTCGGCTACGCCGGATATGGAAACCTACCTTAAAGCAACGAGCGGCGAATACGGGCTTGTGTCACTGCCCGAAAGAATTTCAAAGCATAAACTTCCCGAAATGGAAATCGTGGATATGACGCAGGAATTCAGACAGGGCAATCGAAGTTTGTTTTCGTACGCGTTGCAGGACGCTCTCAAACAAACGATTGAAAAGGGCGAACAGGCAATGCTCTTCCTCAACAGAAGAGGCTTTGCATCGTTCATACGCTGCAAAGAGTGCGG
>CAVABL010000175.1:0-2682 GCA_963586735.1 Firmicutes bacterium TM09-10 | reverse complement strand
CGAACTATATCGCCAACGAAGTACATCGCTAACAAAGCACATCTCTTAGCAAAGATACTGCTTAACAAATGATATCGCTTTAAAAGGTTCATTACTTAATTTAGCAAATATCGTTTTATCACTCATCATTGACCAAACAATTGTTTCAACAAAAAAATTACTTACATTGAAAAGCGGCACTCAACCGAGTGCCGCTTTCAATTCTGCTGTAGACGACTTATTCGACGTCTTCTTTTTTGAGTTTCGCACTCAAGCCCTTGAAGAAGTTTTTGAGTGTTTTTCCAACCGATTCGGGCATAGCCTTGATATCGACAATCTTTGAATTATTCGTAATCGAATAACTGACGTATGCATAGTAGCCGATGAGGAGCACCGTGAACACGCAGAACGTGATATAGAACGCGCCCGTCGTCTCGAAGTTGGTGATTGCGCTTGACAGCACGCCACTCTTGACGAAACCGCTTTGGTTCATCAGTTGCGCGTAGTTGAGGAAACCGAGGAAAGACATACCGCTTGTGACGAAGTACATTCTCTTATCACCGCTGACCATCGTGAAGATGAACGCAAGCGCGATTGCGAGGAACAGATAGGTATACGTCACCTTGATTGTAAACACGGCGATGACCGCAAACGTAAATGATGCAAGCAACAGCAGTTCTTGTTTATTGCGATTCTTGAAGTAGAGCGAAATGACGTACGCTTCGAGCACCAAGAGGAAGATGAAGTTGAGGATATTGACGCTTTGTTGCGACGACTTGCCGTTCATTCCCACCATTCCGTAGAGGTTGAAGGCGTTTTTGACGAAGTACGTGACGTTCGTCATCTCGTTGACCATCATCTTGAATCCGTAGAAAGCGTCCCCTGCCTGAATTTGATGTATAGCGCACGGAATCGTGAGCAGATACGCAAGCACAAAGCAAGCGGGCAAACCGAACACGATTTTCGCCCTATTTGACGTAAACTTCTTGATATTGTCGTTGTCCTTGATGTACATATACACGAAGTACGCCACGACGATAGGCGCAATCGCCATTGCTCTCAAATCGAGCACGGAGGCAAGCGTCATCACAAAGTACGTCGAGATATACTTCTTATTCACCATCAAAATCATTGCGCCGACGACGAGAGCAATCACGAGGCTCTCAAACGTTGCGCTATGACCGCTCACGATGAGCGCAAACGGAAGCACGGCGTACAAACTTGCATAAATCGTTGCGAGTTTATTGCCGACTTGTTTTCTGCCGTAGAAGTAGATCATCGCAACGACTGCAAGATCCGCGATCACGTTGATGAGGCGCAGCAAGATCGAAAGCGACGCGTCATCAAGCCCCTGACCGATTGCGCCGAGCACTGCAAGGATATAGATAACGCCCGGCGAATACGTCACCGTCGTACCCGCGCTTGCCATTTTTTCTGCGAAATCGAACACGCCGTTCTTGACGCCGAGATATTTTCTTGCAATCGTGAGCGTGCTTGTCATTTCACTGCCCATGCCGTACATAGTGAGCAAAATCACGAGGCGCACCGCTGCCGCGACGAGCAAAATCATGCACACGACGAAAGCGTTTGACTGATACCATTTGGTTGACAAACCGCTCGTTTTCTTGTCGTATACGACGCTCTTTCCGAAGTCGACGAAAGCGTCTTTTCTGGCATAAACGCGTCTTATGAGGACGTATGCAACGCAAAGAGCCGCCACGCCGAACAAACTCATGAGCACGGTGAAGCAAATGCCGTTGACGTCGGCGTTGGTATTGACCGTTTTCGCTTTTTTGAAGTTATCGGCATACACCGCACCCTCGGGCACTTCGCTCACTCTTGAAATGCTGACGTTATCGAAATACACCGTTCCCTTGCAATTATTGCTCTCGGAGCCGAGGCAAAGCGCAATCGTGAGGTAGTCCGTATTTTTAGGTCTTACGTAGAATGTGCTTGTCACGAAGCTTTTCGTCTTTTGCGTATGCGCCACGAACTTATAATCCACGTTTTCGAGGAAGGTGACGTACGCACCCTGCTTGTTGGTGAGTTCGGAGTCGATTTTAATATCGACGGAAACCTTATAGATTTTGTTCGTCTCGACCTTGACGGATTGACTCAGATACGTATAAGCGGCGGAAGTATTTTCAATTTTGAGATAATATTCCGAAGCGTCCGATCCTTGCTTTTGAGAGTAATTTGACGAAGATGCTTTCCATCCGTCGAACTTACTGTCCGTCATTGTGGAGAAGTCGCCGTTTGTGACGAGATTCACGCCCTCTTCGCTCTCAGCGTTGTTGCATGCGGTAAATGCGAAAAGTGCCAGTACGAATACCAGCACTAAAGCACTTGTGAAAATTACTTTTCTTTTCATTTTGATCCTCTGAAAAAACGGAACGCCGATCAAACTTCTTTGAGTTTAGCAGCCTTACCGGTTCTATCTTTCAAGTAGTAGAGTTTTGCGCGTCTGACTTTGCCGTGACGGACAACTTGGATGCTGTCGATTTTCGGAGAATGGAGTGGGAACGTTCTTTCAACGCCGACGCCGCAAGCGATACGACGCACGACGATAGTTTCGCGGATGCCGCCGTTCTTCTTTGCGATGACCGTACCGGTGTAAGTTTGGATACGTTCTCTCGTGCCTTCAACGACCTTGACGTTAACGTTCACGGTGTCGCCGATAGCGATTTCGGGCAAATTTTGTTT
>CAVABL010000174.1:0-2687 GCA_963586735.1 Firmicutes bacterium TM09-10 | reverse complement strand
GAATTTTCCGAGTGACGTTTCGATTCGATTGCACTATGGGCGAATCGAGGAGCGCGTTTCGAGGGGAAATAACGCTTGAACGCTTGAGCAAGTATCTTAAAAAACGATGGATTTATTAAAAATCGGACAGCCTAAAATACTTTTCGTATATCGGCGTTAATTTACGCTTTTGTCATGTTAGGTCTTTTTGATATTGTTTCAAAATTCACTGTTTAGTGGTGATATGGCGTTGTTTTGGAGATTTTTGTCGAAAAAAATAGAATACAATTGTTCGACAAAAAAATCTTTTTATTAAAAGGATTTAACATTTTTTGAAATGAGCATTGTTTTTTCTTTTTAAATGTGGTAGCATATCGTAGAGTGGATCGGGTTTGCTGACTGTATTTATACTGTTGACAACGCGCCCTACAACATTCTGAAGAGTCATGTCTGCATGACCGAAGGGGAATCGTCGATGATTTACGATGTGCAAAAAGCGAGTGTTTTGAAGAGGGCGGCCGCCTTTCTTTTGGACATTATCCTCATCGTCGTTTTGGCTGTGGGATTTATGGCGCTTTTGTCCCTCATCTGCGACTATGACGGACACTATTCGAATTACAAAAATTCTGTCGAATTGGCACAAAATCAAGTTATCGAAGATCACAAAACGAGATGCGGAGTCAATCTTGGTATATCAAAGGACGAGTACAATGCGCTCGACGATGAGGCAAAGGCAAAGTTTGATGCATGCGCAACCGAAGCAAACGAGGAAATGAAAAACATTCTTTTTGCCGACGACACGTACAAAAAAGAATCCTCTCTTGTCTTGTCGTTGTCGTTGATGATGACGTCGGTCGGCATTTTTCTGTCAGTATTTATCCTTGAATTTATCATTCCGATTTGTTTCAAAAACGGGCAGACAATCGGCAAAAAGGTCTTTGGCATAGCCGTTATGCACACAAACGGCGTGCGAGTGAGACCTTTTTCTATGTTCGTTCGCTCGATACTCGGTATGTATGTGTTCGAGATTATGGTGCCTGTACTGATAGGGCTTATGATGTTTTTCGGAACGCTCAGCGTTCTTATCGGTTCGATTATACTCGTTGCCATATGTGTGTTGCAACTTGGAGTGTTTATCTACACGAGAAACAGCACTCGCTCGTTTTTGCACGATCTCATTGCAAGAACGGTCACCGTCGATTTGGCAAGTCAGATGATCTTTGACAACGCTGACGAATTGCTCGAATTCAAAAAAGCTGAGCAAAACGCCATTGCCGAACGCAACGAATACAAGGACAAGGGCGGATTCGATTTTTACAACAGTTCGCTCAATTATCGCAAGGGCAAAAAGATTGTCGACGAGAACGGCAACAAAATCGAAAACGACCTGCAAGAAGACAATGTGGGCAAAGCTGAACGCAAAAGCGTAATTTTACGAAACGACGAAAATGAATCCGACCGCAAAAACGATGTCGCCTGACGGGAGCGTTTGCGCAGTGCATTTTTCGCACTAATGACGCCGTAGCGGCGGTTGAAGAAATAAAGAACGAACAATAAAGAAGGAACGAAATCGATATGAAAGTTGTACTCGAAAATTTGACCAAAGTTTTCCAAAGTCGTCACGACAAGGGCAAAGAAGTTGTTGCAGTCAACAATTTCACTTTCACCATTCCCGACGGCAAACTTGTCGGACTTCTCGGTCCGT
Organism: Firmicutes bacterium TM09-10; assembly: GCA_963586735.1. GTDB lineage: Bacteria > Bacillota > Clostridia > Christensenellales > CAG-917 > CAG-475. The sequence goes on along the minus strand of CAVABL010000174.1, from coordinate 1,003 downwards.
CCGGCTGTGGCAAAAGCACCACGCTCTATATGATTTGCGGTTTGCAAAAACCAACAGGTGGAAAGATTTTCTTTGGAGAAGACGACGTCACGGCGTTAGCCCCCGAAAACAGAGGAGTCGGGCTTGTCTTTCAAAACTATGCGCTTTATCCGCATATGACGGTCAAACAAAACATTTTGTTCCCGCTTCAAAACCTCAAGGGTGAAGATAAACTTTCAAAGGACGAAATGCTCAAAAGAGCTTATGACGCGGCAAGACTCGTGCAAATCGACGAACTTATGGACCGCAAGCCCAGCGAACTTTCGGGTGGACAACAACAGCGCGTCGCCATTGCTCGCGCGCTTGTCAAAATGCCTCGCGTCCTTTTGCTTGACGAGCCGCTTTCAAACCTCGACGCTCGTTTGAGACTGCAAACCCGTGAAGAAATCAGACGTATTCAAAGAGAAACCGGCATCACAACGGTGTTCGTCACGCACGATCAAGAAGAGGCGATGAGCATCTCGGATATGATAGTCGTCATGAAACTCGGCGTGGTGCAACAAATCGGCAAGCCGCAGGACGTGTACGACAGCCCTGCAAACCTATTCGTTGCAAAATTCCTCGGCACACCGCCAATCAACGTATTTGAAGGCGAAGTGAAGGGCGGCAAGGTTTACATAGGCGACGACGCCGTGCTCGATGTTCCTGGCATCGATGACGAAGACATTTACGTCGGCATTCGTCCCGAAGGATTTATCCTCAACGACAACGGCGCTCTCACGTGTGAACTCAGAAGCGTCGAAGTCATGGGCCGCGATGTTAGCATCGTGTCTTCAAACGAACATGCAACGAGTCCGCTCATCCGTTCGATTATCGACGCAACGAGCGTAGTTGACACGTCAAAAGATACGGTGCGTTTCGACATCAAACCCAACAAGATTTTCATCTTCTCGAGAAAGAGAGTTGATTGGGCGGCAAACGCAACCCCGTCATCCGTGGATCAGTGGAGCAAAACTCGTCAGGC
>CAVABL010000173.1:0-2695 GCA_963586735.1 Firmicutes bacterium TM09-10 | reverse complement strand
TTTTTGAATGCGAGCATAAATCGTGACATTTCACCGCCAGAAATGATTTTTGCAAGCGGTTTGAGCGGTTCTCCGACGTTTGGCGAAATCAAAAATTCCACGCAATCCATTCCGTTTGCGCCGATATCGTCAACATCCTCGCATCTTGCAATATCAACCTTGAAAGTCGATCCGCCCATGCCGAGATCGCACAATTCTTTCGTTATATCTTTTTCAAATTTATCCGCGATTTCTCTCCTTTCGTTTGACAGTTCGAGTGAGGATTTTTGCAAATCTTTCTTTGCTTTTTCAATCTCGCCTTCGAGTTGTTCGACTCGCTCGGACGCATTCGACAACACGTTTGCCTCGGCACACGCTTTTTGGTAAAAGTCTTGCAACGCCTCGAAAGTTCCGCCGTATTTTCTCAAAATCGTACGCACGACTTCAAGTCTTTCCTCGATTTTCTCTGCCGAGCGCGAGTTAAAATCGAGTTTTTCAAGCATATCTGCAAGCGTATCGCTTATGTCTGCAATCTCGACCTTGCAACTGTCCAGTCGCTCCGAAAGCGGCGCAATATCGTCGTCGTATGAAGCAATCGAATTCAAAAGCGCGTTTGCGTTCTTTATGGACGCGCTCACGCTTTGCGAGTCGTATCCGTCGAGCAAATTTTTCGCGCCTTCGAGAGCTGAAATGATTTTTTCCATATTGCGTATGCGTTTTCTTGCCGCAAGCAATTCGTCCTCTTCCCCGTCCTTGACGTCCGCTTTTTCGATTTCGTTTATTTGAAACGTCAAAATATCGAGTTTTCTATCTCTCTCGTCAGCGTTCCCGAATCTTGCGTACTCTTTTTTGAGTGACGAATACTCTTTGAAATTCTTTTCGACGATATCTTTTAAATCGGCAATTTTCTTTTCGCCGAGTTTATCGAGCAACAAAATATGGTTTGAACTTTTCAAAAGAGATTGATGTTCGTGTTGACCGTGAATATCGACGAGCAATTCGGTCAGTCCCTTGAGCGATGAAAGCGTTGCGATTCTTCCGTTGATTCTGCATTCGTTTTTTCCGTCCACGCTCATTTTCCTGCGCAGAACGAGCACTTCCTCGCAGTCGATTCCCAAATCGTCGAGATAGTTTTGCACGGACGGCGTCAAATATTCATCAAACACTGCTTCCACGCATGCCTTGTCCGTGCCGAACCGGATGAGCGATTTGTCCGCGCGCTCGCCCAAAACGAAATTGAGCGAGTCTATGATGATAGACTTGCCCGCGCCCGTTTCGCCGCTGAGGATATTCAAACCGTCTTTAAGTTCGAGAGACAGTTTGTCGATGAGGGCTATATTTTCAATTGAAAGTTGACAAAGCATAATTCACCGCCTTTGACACAAAGCATCAAAAAGCACGAGGTCAGTTATAAAGTCTGTTTGCTTCGAGCAAATCTTCAAGACGTCTGCGGATTGTGTCCACGTGTTCGAGCGCGTCCACGGCAACGAAAATCGTATTGTCGCCGGCAATCACGCCGAGCACTTCGTCATACGAGAGTTTGTCAATGAGTTCGGCGGCAGGACCTGCGCTGCCGATTTCCGTTTTCAACACGATAAGATTGCCCGTGCTTTTGATTGAAACGACGGTGTTTTTGAACATACTCAAAAACTTGTCTGCGGCGGACATCTCTCTCGTTTGCGGCGAAGCGTATTTATAGTGCCTTCCGTCGCTCGAAAGCGTCTTGATAATGCCCATTTCCTTTATATCTCTCGACACGGTTGCCTGCGTCACGCAAAAGCCTTCACTGCGCAAATAATCGACGAGTTCCTCTTGCGTATCGACGTCGTGTTTCGAGATGATGTCCAAAATTTTTAGTTGTCTGTTTGTTCTTGCCATAGTTCACCTTATCCTCTGGGATCGACCAAACCCCATCTGTTCATTTTTTGGATGAGCTTTTTGAAAAAATTATCGTTTTCAACCGCCAAAAATCGTACGTTTTGAGCGGATTTTTCAATATAGATGCTTACATTGCCGCTTATATAGCACACAACGTCGCCGTCAGCGCAAATGTTTGCGGACGGAGCGTTTTTGAGGCGCAACTCAACTTTAGAATTTGCGCTTACAACGAGCGGACGCGAATGAAGCGAGTGCGCGCAAATGGGCATAATCACAACTGCGTCGACGTCAGGTGCGACGATAGGACCGCCTGCCGAGAGTGCGTATGCGGTTGAGCCCGTCGGCGAAGACACGATTGCGCCGTCGCTATGATACGAATCCACAAACTTTCCGTCAACGTAAACGTCAATGAAAACGGGACGCGAATCCGCGCTTTTAAGCACGATTTCATTGAGTGCTTTCCCTTTATGTTCGTCGCACGCAAAGTCAAGCGTCATTCTCTCGACAAATTCCCCGTTGGCGACCGCCTTAACGACATCGTTCAAATCGGAATCCTTTTCAAATTGCGTCAAAAAACCGAGATTTCCCGTATTTATGCCGCAAACGACAACGTCTTCTCTCACGTTTTTGACTGCTTCGAGCACGGTGCCGTCGCCGCCAAAAACCACGAGACACGAAATATCGTCGGGAATATCCCTTCCGTTTTTCACTTCAACGACATCATAACCGCCGTCTTTGAATGATTTGACGACGTATTCGGGCGCAGATTCCGCTTTTGTGAAGATTGCGATTTTCTTTTTCATAACGCAAAAAATTATACAACATGCGAACGCTTTAT
>CAVABL010000172.1:0-2714 GCA_963586735.1 Firmicutes bacterium TM09-10 | reverse complement strand
GGAACAAGGCTCAAAGCGTAAACGTCAATATAGATTTTGTGCAACGTTTGGTTTATTCCTGCCGATTGAAAAAACGACACAAAGTCGCAATTTGCCATGCCTATGGGCGTAATTTTTATCGTCACTTCGGGGCCGAATCCCATAAGCAGCGCAAGTCCGGTGAACGTGCCTGCGGATATTTGAATTTCCTGTGTTCCGAGCGAGTCGAGATTTGCTTGAGCAAGGTTTGCTATTTGCCTTGCGATTTTGTTTATTTGCGGCGAATTTGCCTTTATCATCGTGATTTTTCCGTCGTCGTCTTTGATTATTTCAAAAAGCATGTCGTATGTCAATCCGTCAGACAGTACGCTCGTGGCGGCAACGTTTATGGCGTTCGTGGTGACCGCTCGCATTTGCGCAACCGAACTGTCCATAACGGTCGGGACGATGTTCGAGCGGAAATATACCGTGCAAAAGATGAAAATCGCAACGAAAACCGTGATTGCAATCACGACTCTGAAGAGTTTCGGTTTCATGTCTTTTGAAATGTTGCCTCTTTTTTGCACGTTACATCATATGATTGGTGTTACATTATCTTTACAAAAACGAAAGTTGTTGCTACAATAACCGTATGGATTTATTTGACCTTCAAAACAATGAAAAAACTATGGCTCCGCTTGCAGAGCGTATGCGCCCGCGCACCCTTGACGAATTTTTGGGACAAGGCAAAATCGTGGGGCAGGGTTCTCTTTTGCGAAGAGCAATTGCCGCCGACAAACTCGGCAGTTGCATATTTTACGGTCCTCCCGGCACGGGAAAAACCACTCTTGCAAACATAATCGCCGAGAATACGCACGCGGATTTTGTCAAACTCAACGCCGTTACAAGCGGCGTTGCGGACGCAAAAAAAGTTATCGACGAGGCTCGCGACCGTCTTCGTATGTACGGAAAACGTACATATTTGCTTTTGGACGAATGTCATCGTTGGAACAAGGCTCAAAGCGACAGCGTATTGCAGGCAATCGAGCAGGGCTATATAATTTTCATCGGCTCGACGACGGAAAACCCTTACGTTTCGATGACGAGGGCAATCGTGTCAAGGTGTCGCATTTTCTCCTTTTCACGTCTCAGCGAACAGGATATAAGAGCAGGGCTCGTGCGTGCAATAGACGACAAGGAAAGAGGCCTCGGGAATATGAATCTTCAGGTGAGCGACGAGGCAATATCTCATCTTGCATGGGCAAGCGCAGGGGATATGCGCACGGCGCTCAACGCTCTGGAACTTGCCACACTCACCACGCACGCGGATTCCGACGGCGTCATAAGAGTCGGCAAAGAGGAAGCGGAACAGTCGATACAGCAAAAAGCGCTCTCGATGACTGAGGATATGTATTACGACATGATTTCCGCATTCATAAAGAGTATGAGAGGAAGCGACAGCAACGCCGCGCTATACTGGGCGGAGCGGCTTATCGAGGCTGGTTGCGATCCTATGCTCATCGGGCGTAGAATCATGATTCATGCTTGCGAGGATGTCGGCATGGCAGATCCAAACGCAATAGTCGTTGCAACCTCGTGCGTGCAGGCTTTTGAAAAAATAGGATTGCCCGAAGGGCGAATTCCGCTTGCCGAAGGCATAATATACGTGTCCGAAGCGCCGAAATCGAACAAAGTCGTCGAGGCATTGGACGGGGCGGAAAACGCGGTGAAAAACATAAAACATGAAACCGTACCGCTTTATCTTCGCGATCCCAACTACAAGGGAAACGACGAAAGAGTGAGCGGTTACAAATATCCGCACTCTTACGGCGGTTGGGTGAAACAGCAGTATTTGCCCGACGAAATCAAGGACGCCGTGTTCTACGAGCCGACCGAAAACGGTTTTGAAAAAGTGATAAAGGAAAGACAGTCGAAAAGAAAGTAAGCGATTGCAAACACGGGAATAAATCGGAGGTTGATGAAATGATGAAACGCAAAGTGGCGCTTGACATTGGCGACGTTCGCATAGGCGTTGCGGTGAGCGATATGCTCGGAATTACTGCAAATCCGCGCGAAACGTACGTGCGCAAAAAGGATGATATAGACGCCGATATTGCGTATTTTTGCGACTATGCAAAAAAAGAGGACGCAGACGCTTTCGTGCTCGGACTTCCCAAAAATATGGACGGCACGGAGGGGGATAGGGTTGTTGTCACCCGCAAATTCGGGGATATGCTTGGGGATGCGAGCGGTTTGCCGGTTTTCTATCAGGACGAGCGGCTCACGACCGTTTCGGCAGAGCGCATGCTCATAGATGCTGACGTGCGACGCGAAAAACGCAAAAAAGTCATAGACAAGGTTGCGGCAACCATAATTTTGCAATCCTTCCTCGATTCTCATCGCTAAAATTTTTATACTTTGATATTTTGCTTGCAAAATGCGCAAAATATGTTACTATCAAAATATCAAGATGCAATCCGCAAATTCCGCTTTGCATCGCAAGGAGAACCTATATGGCAGATTTTTTTGACGACCAAAACAATATGGCAGAAGACGACGACATCATCACTTTGTACAATGAAGTTGCCGACAGAGACGAGGATTTTTATCATCTTGCAACGCTCGACGTTGACGACAAGTGGTTTGTCGTTTTGAAACCCGTCGAGAAACTCGACGATATCGAAGAGGACGAAGTCCTCATTTATGAAATTGCGGAAAACGAGGACGGCAACGACGTCTTCAAAGCAATCGAGGAC
>CAVABL010000171.1:0-2718 GCA_963586735.1 Firmicutes bacterium TM09-10 | reverse complement strand
TTCCTGCACTTCGTGGTATAAAATCCATAAAGGTAACATCGTTTGGAGGCGTCGAAATGAAATTTTTTAGCAAAAACGCACATCTTTCAAAGTATTTGAACAATCATCAACGGGATTTTGAAATAATTTTGACTGTCTTTTGGTGTGCGGTTTTTCCTGCCGTATCTGCGGTTTGCTGCACTTTGAGCGGACAACGTCCAATTTTCAAATCACTGTCCTACGTTGCATATAGAGAAGACCACATGCCGCTCATCCTGCTTTACGGTTTTCTCTTTCTTGGAGGTTTCATACTTGCGATGAAAATGTGTCTCGATGCAGGCGAATATTCAAAGCAAATGAAAATCTTTTTCTTGGGTTTGAGTTTTATCAGTGCCGCAATTCTTACTGCCGGCATATCTGTTCCGTGGTTGGAAGTCGAAGGTGAACTTGCCGAAAAATATGACAAATTGCGCCAAATTCACAACACGGTGGCAATGATAGGATTCGTCATGTTTTTCGTCACGGAACTCATATTTTTCCTCACCACCCTCGTGAGAAATCCGCGTCAGGGCATGATATCCGTCGGTATGCTTGCCTATGTTTTGATAAGTTCTGTCCTCATGGTGAAAGACGCCAACCTAAAAGGTATTATCGAGCGTCCGTATCCAGTGTCGTCGCTTGCGCAAATCCACGTTTTTTGCAGCGTCGGATTCACAATGACGATTCAATATTTTCTCATGCGACTTATGCCGAACACTCGTGTCAAAACGAGCAGAATAGCTGAATAGAATGCGGAAAATTTGATATATTTCAAGATTTATATCAAAACGACAAAAATCGGGCAAATTTTGCTCGATTTTTCATTTTTTCAGTTATCTAATACATCAAATCGTTTGCATTGCGCTTATACTACGAATTTTGGGCTTATCAAGTCCGTTTCAGTCTATTATATTGCGCATTGACATATCTTTCAAGTGTGTTATAATTGGAATATCGATACATTTTTCACAATTAAGAGCAGATGAAAATCGCTGTTAGGCGTGGGTATTAAGGAGAAATTATGGACGTAACGAAGTTTTTTGACCCTGCAAAAGTGGATGCCGACATAAACACGATGAACGCCTTCGGCATTCGTCTTACCGGCACGGACGCGCAGAACGAATTTTGCGAGTGGATAAAATCTCAAATCATTGATATGGGTTTGGATGTGAACGTCACGCCCTACACTTTCAAACGCTGGCAAGCAAAGGATTGTTCCTTGGTTGTGGACGGCAAAGATGTGCACATTTCGTCGCCGTTTCCATACAGCGGTCTGACGAGCGAAAAAGGCGTGAGCGGCAAACTCGTCATAGTGGGCAACCACCCTCTCGGTTTTCAGTGCGCAAGAGGCAATATTGCTGTGTGCCATATCAAAAATCTATCGAAAATCAGCAGCAAAATTGCCTTTGACAAACGCAATTCCTTGCCAGGCAACCTCGAAATCGAAAAAAGTTACAGAGGACCCGTCAGCACGTCGTTCGTTAAAACCTTGCTCACGTTCTGGGCAGCGCATTTTGCCGGCATGAAGGGCATGATTTGCATATGGGAAGATATGTCCGACGCAATGGTTGAGGGGCAAGTTTTGAATTTCATTCTTCACTACCTCAAAGTGCCGATTGTCTGGGTGAACGAGACGGACGGCAAAGTTGTTCTTGAAGCGGCAAAAGCCAAAAAAAGCGCGACTTTGACTCTCACTGGGACGCTTGAAAAGGCAAACACTCAATCTTTCTACACCATGCTGAAAGGCAAAGGGAACACGAACGAGGCTATAATAATCAACACTCACACCGACGGTTGCAACTTTTGCGAAGAAAACGGCGCAATCGGGCTTTTGAGAATGATTGAGTATTTCAAAGAACACCCGACAAACAGAAATCTCGTGTTTGCATTTGTCACCGGACACTTCCGCCTCCCCGACTTCCGCACTGGCACGGACCAGGCAACGTCGCGTTTTCTTGCCGACAATAAGCAAGTGTGGAAAGGCAAAAAAAACGGTTTGAAAGCGGTTGCGGGATGTGCGGTCGAGCATCTCGGATGCACCGAGTGGAAAGACGTTGACGGCAAATACACACAAACGAATCCGATTGATGTTGAAATCGTATACACTGGCAACAAAACGGTTGACGACGTGTATTACGAGGCGATAAAAGATCGCACCACCGTGCGAACGATGACGCTTCGCGGACACAATATGCTTCATTTCGGCGAAGGACAACCCCTTTTCAACAAGCGAATTCCTGAAATCGCGCTTGTCACTGCCCCCGATTATCTTTGCTCGATTGCGGACAATCACCACATGGACAAATACAATTCCTCCCTTGCGTGCGAGCAGATATGCACATTCATCCGTTGCGTTGAATTGCTCGACAAAAAGAGTGCAAAGGAACTCGGAAAAGCACAAAGTTATTCGCTCGGGCTCGGAAAACTCAAATAATCGCCTACTTATAAAAAATAGCGGACGAAATTTCGTCCGCTATTTTTTACGTTTCGATTTTGCGATTCGACTAAATCCGTATGTAAAACGATTGTGCGATCACATATTAGAGTTGCGACAAAATGATAAACCCGACCTTGCACAGATGTCAAAACTTGTTTTTTTGCATAAGTTTTCTCTGTTTGTCAAGCAAATGCAATTGATGATTTTTCGGAGCGATGAGTCCAAGGTCGTCGCGTTCGAGTTCAAAAAGCATCGGATTGTTG
>CAVABL010000170.1:0-2721 GCA_963586735.1 Firmicutes bacterium TM09-10 | reverse complement strand
GGTTTCACCCACACCCGAATTTGAATTTAGTAAAATTTTTTCATCCGCACCCCAAAAAAACAATGGGTTATCCCCATCACACGGCGCACGAAACGATAGTGGGAGTTGCTCGTCGTCAGTTTTGAGAGTGCAGAGGAAAGCACGGATTCGAACACGGCGACCTATTGTTCACCCCACAAAACTTACGGTTTTGCAGGGACCCCGAAAGTTTAATCAGCAGGTACTAACGGTTAAAAACTGTCATGAGACGAAAAAAGAGTGCTATATACGAGATATATCACTCTTTTTTGGAGCTAGTGGCCGGATTCGGACCGGCGACCTGCTGATTACGAATCAGCTGCTCTACCTGCTGAGCCACACTAGCAATTTTTGATTGCTTTTGGATTATAGCAAACTTAAACGGAAAATGCAATCTTTTTTTTGTAATAATATTGCAGGTTGCGCCAATTTTTTTCGCAATCATGCACGTCGACGTCATTCAAAAGGGCAATTGACAATGTTTTTTGCGGATTGTATACTTTTCGTGGAGCGTGGTATGAAAGACGTTGTTATAACTGCACTACGGCAAACCGAATACAAGGATTTGTCCGAACAATTTGAAAATCCAATCGAGCATGCGTGCGATGTGCGCGTCGGCGACGTATTCGTGAGCAAAGATGCGCAAAAGCCCGACGGACTTTGCCCGAGCGCGTGGGAGAGTATGAAAGACTTTGTTTACGTTCTCGCAAACGGCGGAGGAGATTTTTACGACGGATGGATGAAAAATCCGCACGCCGCAATGATTTCTTGCAACGACGGTTTCCGTCCTATGAGTTTTTACATCGTTACAAAAGAGGATTAGATTTATACATTATACATTGGTTCAAAAAACGATAAATATTCACGCGCGCGCATATGTGCGCACTCACGCGCATTAATGTTTTAATAAAATTTTCATTTCTAAGACATAATAATCAATAAATAGCGGATATTGCACGATGCTGATGTGGCATGGAATATTATGTGGAATATGCCATGGGATATGCCATGGAATATGGCTTGACAACTCATATGCATGACGTGCAAGTTTTTGGTTGCAACTTTATTGTGTGCCGCGCATGTTTTATGCCGTGTTTATTGATTTGCGTGCGCAGGTTTATTTAATGTTGTGCAAAAAAATTCAAAAAAAAATCAAAAAAATATTTGCTAAAAGTATTGACATTTAGCAAAAGAGGACATATACTGTTAGCAATCAAAGCGAAAGACTGCTAACAATGGTCTTGAGCGAGAACACAAGGTCGGTTATGGGAAAAGAGTTGACTGAAAGGAAAAAGAGAATATTGCATGCGTTGGTTGATCTGTACATCACCACGGGGCAACCCGTGTCCAGTTCGGACATCCAAAGCAAGTATTTGCCCGAGGTCAGTTCTGCAACCGTAAGGGCGGAGCTCAGCGCGCTTGAAGCGCTCGGCTACATCGAGCAACCTCACACGTCAGCAGGGCGCGTGCCGCTCAAAGATGCTTACAAATTCTATGTTGAAAGCATAAGCGCGTTTGATGGCAACATGCTCACCGATCAGGAGACGGCGCTGATTCGCGACAAGTTTATGAACAAACTCGGCAAGATTCAGGACATGTCTGTCGAGGCGGCAAAGATAATCAGCGATGTGACGAACTACACGTCCTTCATCGTTGAGAAGAACGCGCAGGACATCGTGATTGAAGAGATCAAGCTCGTGCCCCTCAAAACCGGCAAAGCAGTGGTGCTCATTGTGACGGACGGCGGAATGATAGCCGACAAAGCGATCGATGTTCCGTCGGACGTGAAAGCGGAGTACATCGACACTGCAACGAAGATTCTCAACAAGGTGTTTCAGGGCAGAAACATCAAGGATATGGACAAATTCGATCTTTCCGAAATCGACGTTGAACTCAAAGGTTTTGAGGACATTCTCGACGACGTGCTCGGGATTTTGAGGATTTACCTCTCCGAGCACAGCGACAGAAACATATTTGTGGAAGGCGCGCTCAAGATGCTTGACTATCCCGAATACAACAACGTCGAGGACGCCAAAAATTTCCTCTCGGTCATATCGGACAAGGATAACATCGGCGACTTGCTTTCGAGCGAGGACGGAGCGTTTGAGTTTTCGGTGCGCATAGGCAAAGAGGAGAGAGGCGTTGACAAATGCGCAATCATCACGGCGTCCTACAAAGTCGGCGACGAGGTTGTGGGCGAGGCAGGCGTCATCGGCCCGGAGCGTATGGACTACAAAAAGGTCATCGGCGTTCTGGACTGCATGAAGAAGACCATTGCAAGCGTTGTCAACGACGCAAAGAAGGACGAGGACTGATATGAAAGACAACAAGGAAAAGAAACAAAACAAAGTTGAAAAAGACGAGCAACAAGAGGCTCGAAGCGAGCAAGAGCAAGTCAAACAATCCTTTGAAATTGAAAGAGAGGGATTGAGCGACGAGGAGTATATATCCGCTCTTGAAGAAAAACTCGGGCAAGCAATCGCCGAGGCGGAAACCTGCAAAGGTCTCACTCAAAGATTGCAAGCGGATTTTGACAACTATCGCAAGCGCAACAACTCGATTGCGGAGGACATGAAGCAACTCGGACAATCGATTGTTATAGAAAAGATGCTCACGGTGCTTGACAACTGCGACCTTGCAAGAAAATACGTCAAGGACGAGGCTGCGCTCACGGGATTCAATATGATGGAAAGTCAGATTCTC
>CAVABL010000169.1:0-2735 GCA_963586735.1 Firmicutes bacterium TM09-10 | reverse complement strand
ATCTTTATGTGGATTGCCGCGATTGTCATAACCGTGGCGTTTTACTTTATTTTGAAAGCGTTCGACACAAAAAACATAATCCCGAGCACCATATCCGTGACGACGAGTTTTCTTGCGGTGTATCTGACGTTCAGAAGAAGCCCGTTTTATGCGATAGGCTATGCGGCAAACGACGTCGTGCTTATCGTCTTGTGGGTGCTTGCAACGATAGAAAACATATCCTATCTTTCGGTGGTTGTATGTTTTGTTGCGTTCCTTGCCAACGACATTTACGGGTTTATAAGTTGGCAGAAAATGGCGAAACGCCAAGCGGCAGGCGACAACGAAAGCGCAAGCGAAATCGAAATCGATAATGACGGCGTAGGTGGAAACGAAATTGAAAGTCAGACCGAAAACGAGGGCAAATAAGGCGTTTTCCGTTCGCCGCTTTCGTTGTCGCCGCAAACGTCAAATAAACAAAATAAATTGACAGCCTAATTTTAGGGTGTTATAATCTAAACGAAAATTTTATAAAGACTGTGAAGGAAAGAGTAACTCGACTTTTCCGCACCCAGAGAGAGAAACGTTTGCTGCGAGTTTCTTTGCGAGGGTCGAGCGAAGACCATTCCGGAGTCGCACGCCGAAATTGCAGTAAGCGTCGCCGCATACCTTGCGTCAAAGGATAAAACGAGTAAAAATCAAGGTGGAACCGAGCAATTTATGCGCCCTTGCAAAAAGCGTAGCAGTACGTTTTTTCGAGGGCTTTTTGTTTGGAAGCCGCCGAAATATATGAAAATATATATGAAATTCAATCATAGAAGGAGCATTTTATGAAAGTCATTTACAACAACGGTACGGTTGGCGAAATCACCGACAAGGCAGAGGAATTGCACGTTATCCGTCACACCGCCGCGCACATTATGGCGCAGGCAATCAAACGCCTTTTCCCCGAAGCGGACTTTGCGTACGGTCCCGCAAACGAGAAAGGATTCTATTATGACGTAGATCTCGGCGACACCAAACTCACCGACGACGACCTTGCTCGCATCGAAGCCGAAATGAAGAAAATCGCCAAAGAGAACTTGCCCATAAAGGCGTTTGCGCTCCCTCGTGAAGAGGCTGTCGCGCTGATGAAGGAAAGAGGAGAGAAGTATAAAGTCGAACATATCGGCGATCTTGCGGACGACGCGGTCATCACGTTCTATCAACAAGGCGAATATATCGATATGTGCGTAGGTCCTCACCTCACGTATACGAAGGCACTCAAAGCGTTCAAAATTATGGGACAGTCGGGCGCATACTGGAAAAACGACAAGAACAACAAGATGCTCACAAGGGTCAAAGGCACCGCTTTTGCAACTCAACAGGAACTCGACGACTATCTCAAACTTCTCGAAGAAGCCGAAAAGCGCGATCATCGCCGCATAGGCAAGGAAATGAAGTTGTTTATGCTCTGCGACGAAGCGCCGGGATTCCCGTTCTTTTTGCCGAACGGAATGGCTATCAAAAACTCGCTCATAGATTATTGGCGCGAAATCCACACGCGCGATCACTACGTCGAGGTGTCAACGCCTATGATTATGAACCGTCATCTTTGGGAGACGAGCGGTCACTGGGATCACTACAAAGATAATATGTATTCAACCGTCATCGACGATGAAACGTATTGCGTCAAACCCATGAACTGCCCCGGCGGAGTCATGGTGTACAAGAGCGAACCGCACAGCTATCGCGACTTGCCGCTGCGCGTGGGTGAACTCGGACTCGTGCATCGTCACGAACTTAAGGGCGCGCTCCACGGTCTGTTCAGAGTGAGATGCTTCACACAAGACGACGCGCATATCTTTATGAGAAGAGAGCAAATCACCGACGAAATCATCGGCGTGGTTCACCTAATCAACGAAGTGTACAGCAAGTTCGGATTCAAATATTTTGTGGAACTTTCCACTCGTCCCGAAAACAGTATGGGAAGCGACGAGGATTGGGAAGCGGCGACCAACGGACTTATCACCGCGCTTGAAAAGATCGGACTTCCGTACATTGTCAACGAGGGCGACGGCGCGTTTTATGGACCGAAAATCGACTTCCACCTCGAAGACACGCTCGGAAGAACGTGGCAATGCGGCACAATCCAACTCGACTTCCAAATGCCGCTCAACTTCGGACTGGAATACGTTGACGAAAACGGCGAAAGACAAAGACCCATTATGGTTCACCGCGTCGTTTACGGCTCAATCGAGAGATTCATTGGCATCCTCACGGAGCATTTTGCGGGCAAATTCCCGACGTGGCTCGCTCCCGTTCAGGTCAAAGTGCTCCCCGTGTCCGAAAAACACGACGAATACGCAAGAAAAGTGTACGAAACTCTGCGCGCGGCAAAAGTCCGCACGGAATACGACGACCGTAACGAGAAAATCGGCTATAAGATAAGAGAAGCACAGGTCGTGGACAGAGCGCCGTATATGCTCGTCATCGGACAACAAGAGTCGGATAACGGCACGGTCGCGGTGCGTTTCAGAGATACCGCCAAAACGAAGACTATGTCGCTCGACGAGTTCGTCGCAATGGTGAGCGAAGAAATTAAAACGAGAAAGTGAGAGATGAACGAAAAAACACTCGCAAACGATGCGAGTGTTTTTTCGTTCAGCGATGAATTGGTGAAGATTGCGACGAGGTCGCAATCAATGATATCGCCTGCGGCGATGAAATCCTCACTGTGTTCGGATGAAATCGTGCAAGCACGATGATATCCACGC
>CAVABL010000168.1:0-2752 GCA_963586735.1 Firmicutes bacterium TM09-10 | reverse complement strand
ATTTTGCGCCGCGCCTTTGGCACAGTTCGTTTTATGACAACCACGTAGAGTGCAACGCCCTTCAACTGCTCTCCTACAGTTTTAACGACAAAGAACACGGAATAAATTGCCTTAACAAATCCAAAATTCTTGCGGAATGTTGTCTGTCGTTAGGCATATATGCAAGGCGGGTGTTCATACGACCGTTTTCTCCATTCGATCTAGACTCGCATGTAGTATGTGAAATTTTTGACGAATGTTTGAACAAATGGATTATGCTCGATCCGACGACAGACGGATATTTTATCGACGAAAATCGCACGCCGCAGTCCATGTTTGAAATACGCTACAATTTTCTCTCATCGCGCTTTCAGACGTTCGTATCGTCAAACGGAAGAGTAACGGATTTGCAAAAGACAAAGCAACACCATGACGACGTCAATTTGTATATACTCAAAAACTGCTTTAGAATATCGTTTGAGCAGTACAACGGATTCGGAACTAAAGACGGTTTGGTTTGTCTTATACCGCAAAATTACTCCATCCGCAAAAATGAAAAGTTGAATCATATCTTCAGAGTCGAAAATATGCCGGAAGAATATCGCCGTCTTGTCGATGACGACAAAAAGCAATCGCGCAACACCGAACAAGAGCCGACCGCATATTCTGCCCGTTCATTATACGTTTCGCCAATCAAGCGTATATGAAACGGCAAAACGCACAAGCGCGAAACGTCTTGAAAATCGAAAACAAACGCCGCATTATTTTTTCTATTTTCTTGATAAAACTTTATCCATATGGTAAAATAATCGTAATTAAACAAAAAAACACTCTTTTTGGAGGCAATTATCTATGCAATATTCAAGTGAAGTTGAAAACATGTGTTGCGTTGCAAAGGGTCCCAATCACGGTCCCGCCCCGATTCCCGAAGAGGGCAAATGGGTGCAAGCGCGCGAGATCAAGGACATCAGCGGATTGACGCACGGCATCGGTTGGTGCGCACCTCAACAGGGCGCGTGCAAACTCACGCTCAACGTCAAAGACGGCGTGATTCAAGAGGCTCTCGTTGAGACGATCGGATGCTCGGGCATGACGCACTCTGCGGCAATGGCGGCAGAAATTCTCACGGGCAAGACCATTCTCGAGGCGCTCAACACCGACCTCGTATGCGACGCAATCAACACCGCTATGCGTGAACTTTTCTTGCAAATCGTATACGGCAGAACGCAATCCGCATTCTCCGAAGGCGGACTTGTCATCGGCGCAGGTTTGGAAGACCTCGGCAAAGGACATCGCAGTCAAATCGGCACGATGTACTCCACCGTGTCGAAAGGACCTCGCTATCTTGAAATGGCAGAAGGTTACGTCACCAAAGTTGCTCTCGATTCCAACAACGAGATCATCGGCTATCAATTCTGCAAGCTCGGCGTATTCATGGAGATGATCAAAAAAGGCGTCGACGCAAACGAAGCGCTTGCAAAATGCACCGGCACATACGGCAGATACAAGGCTGAAGACGGCGCTGTGAAGTGGATTGATCCGCGTCAAGAATAATCGGAGGACGAAACAATGAGTGTAACATTTGAAGGTTATGAAAGAAGAATAGACAAAATCAACGGCGTTCTTGCTCAATACGGCATCAAAGATCTCGAAGACGCAAGAGCGATTTGCCTTGAAAAAGGCGTGGATTGCAACGCAATCGTCAAGGGCATCCAACCCATATGCTTTGAAAACGCAGTGTGGGCGTACACCGTGGGTTGTGCAATCGCAATCAAAAAGAATTGCGTGAATGCGGCAGACGCGGCAGAGGCAATCGGCGAGGGACTTCAATCCTTCTGCATTCCCGGTTCGGTTGCAGAGCAACGCAAAGTCGGTCTCGGGCACGGCAATCTTGCGGCAATGCTCCTCAGAGAGAGCACAAAATGCTTTGCATTCTTGGCAGGTCACGAGTCTTTTGCGGCGGCAGAGGGCGCAATCGGCATTGCAAGAACCGCAAACAAAGTCAGAAAAACTCCCCTCAAAGTCATCCTCAACGGACTTGGCAAAGACGCGGCGTTCATCATCTCACGTATCAACGGCTTCACTTACGTCCAAACCAAAATGGACTACTTCACCGGTGAAGTCAAAATCGTCAAGGAAACTGCCTACTCAAATGGCGAACGCGCGGCAGTCAGGGTTTACGGTGCAGACGACGTCACCGAGGGCGTTGCGATCATGCGTCTTGAAGACGTTGACGTTTCCATCACCGGCAACTCCACCAACCCCACTCGTTTCCAACACCCCGTCGCAGGCACATACAAAAAATGGTGCGTTGACAACGGCAAAAAGTACTTCTCCGTCGCATCCGGCGGTGGCACGGGACGTACGCTTCACCCCGACAACATGGCGGCAGGTCCTGCGTCTTACGGCATGACCGACACGATGGGCAGAATGCACTCCGACGCACAATTTGCAGGTTCATCATCCGTTCCCGCACACGTCGAAATGATGGGCTTGATCGGCATGGGCAACAACCCGATGGTTGGTGCATCGGTCGCTTGTGCAGTAGCAGTACAAGAGGGGCTCACCAAATGAGAAAAACCTACTAAACAGTAGCATTTTGAAGAATATAGCACCTATCGCAATTTCTTGATAGGTGCTATTTTTATATCCAAAAGTGTTCCGTTTGGGAAAGAAATGTAAACAATGTTTAGCTCTTTCTTCAACTGTCCAGCCACTGTAGAACTCTTTGTTTACTAAGTAGCATATATGTTCTGCTCGCAATTTGTTGAGT
>CAVABL010000167.1:0-2766 GCA_963586735.1 Firmicutes bacterium TM09-10 | reverse complement strand
TGCAAAGATACAGCCCGTAAAGGTACACCTTGATTTGTTTTTCGTCGCAATAGGGCAAATGCTCGTTGATGAACAAGTTGTCAACAAGCGTAAACGTTTCCATCAAAAAGTCGCTTTGAAATTTTGCAAAACCCACGATAATCACTCCTTTTATACGGAGTATAATCATACCACACGCAACGTCAATTTCCAATTCAAAAATGAAAACAAAAACGAAACAACAACATCTTGTGTTATCTTCCGATTTAGCCGACAACTGCCCCTTCCGTATGCCGACAAAAAGCGCAACCGTTTCGCCGGGATTGAGGGAGTCAACGACTCAAAACAAACGGAACATCCCAAATCCTTGAGCGTTTTTGACCTTACAATAATATAGTTGACAAAAAACGCTCCCGACAAAGACCGCATCTCGCAAAATTTAACGTTGCTATCAAAACTTTTGCACACAAAAACGATGCCGTTCCCGACATCGTTTTACGTTTTTTACACCGATTATGCGCTTTTATGCGCACGCCTTATCTGTCCTCTCTGAAATAGGACACGCCGAGTGCCGCCGGCGGTTGAGTTTCGCGCTTGTTGAAGAACGAGATGACAATAAGCACCAACGCCGTGACCGCATAAGGAATTATCTGCACGATTTCCTTGCCTGCAAGGTCTGTCGGGATGACGTCGTAGGAAGCGACGATATAGAGCATGCCGAAGACGAACGAGCCAAAAATGCCGATGCCCGGTCTCCAAAGCGAGAAGATGACGAGCGCAACCGCGAGCCACCCGAAAGCGTCCACGACGTATTCGAGCGAGCCTCTCGTGCAAGTGAGGATATAGCACGCGCCACCGATACCTGCAATTGCCGCGCCGAGAACGCACGCGGTATACTTATATCCGATGACGTTGATTCCGACGGCGTCTGCAGCGGCAGGATTTTCGCCAACAGCCGCAAGCGAAAGACCCTTTCTCGTTTTCCTCAACACGAAAGAAACGACGATAGCCACCACGAGCGCAACATAAATCAAAGCGCCGTGCGAGAGGAAGATTTGCGAAAAAGCGTCGTCGCCGACCTCACCGAACATAGGATTCGTAAAGCACTTGCTTGCACGCACGAACGTCGTATCTTCTTTTGCCATCAAACGTCCCCAGAATCCGAGCACGCCCGTTCCGAGAGTCGTCAAAGTCAAGCCCGTCACGTTCTGATTGCATCTGAGCGTAATTGTGAAAAAGCCGTAAATCAAGCCCATGATGCCTGCAAAGAGCATTGACATGAGGATTGCCATGAGCACGACGCCGAAGTCGCTCGCACCGCCGAAGTATGCCAGGTTTGCGCCAATACATCCGCCGACTGCGCCGAGGCACATCGTGCCGGGGATTCCGAGATTGAGGTGTCCTGATTTTTCTATGAGTGTTTCGCCCGTTGAACCGAAAAGAAACACCGCGCCAATTCTGATTGCCTGAACTATCATTTCAACCATATCACTTTACCTCCTCCGTGGATTCTTCGTCCGATTCGTCGGCGATGTCGATTCCCTCTTCATCCTCACCCTGCTCCGCGGTTGCAATTTCGCAAGTCGCTTCGTCTTGAGCGGTTGTGATTTTCTCTTTTTCGGAGGATTCGTTTTCGACGTCCTCTTTTTTGGATTTCTTTTTGAACGTTGCTTTCAACTTTTCTTCTATCATTGCCGAGTTTTTGAACACGACCTTATAGTTGATGAAAAATTCCGTTGCGATTATGCAAAGGAAGAATATACCCGTCATAACGGACGGATAGGACGTTCCCAGTCTTCCGTACGTGCCGACCTCGCTTGCGCCGTTGGTTATAAACACGACGAGGAAGGACGTAAGTGCCATTGCAAGCGGATTGAAGTGCGCAAGCCAGGACACCAAAACGGCGGTAAAGCCTCTTCCGTTGACCGTTGACGTGCCGTGAATCGAGTGGTTTTTGACGGACACGAGCAAAAAGCCCGCGACGCCGCACAACAAACCGCAGAGGATGAGCGTTCTTATTATGACTTTTTTCGAGTTTATTCCGATATAGCGCGCCGTATTCGGACTTTCGCCGACAACGGTCAATTCGTAGCCGTGCTTGCTATATTTCAAATAAATAGCAATCAACACCGTAATGACCGCAACGATTATCAAAGTGAGAATATATTCGTTTCCGGCAATTGCAGGAGTAACGCCTTCTGTAAAGAACAAATCGCCCGTTCCGTTCGGCTTGACTTTTTTGATGAAGTAATTGACGAGGCAAGTCGCGATATAGTTCATCATAAGCGTCAAAAGCGTTTCGTTTGTGTTCCATTTAGCCTTGAACAGAGCAGGGATAACCGCCCACGCCATACCAAAGACGAGCGACACCAAAAACGCAAGAATAATCGTGCCCGCGTCGTTCACTTTTCCGCCGAGGAAATACGTTATCACGGCGCAACCGAGCGCACCCATAAGCACTTGACCTTCACCGCCGATATTCCAGAACTTCATTTTGAAGCACGGAGTCACGGCAAGCGCAAGCAACAAGATTATAGCGGTTTCGCGCAACAAATTCCACACTTGCAATCCCGAGCCGAAAACGCCCTGAAAGAAATACTTGAAGAAGAATCCCATGCTTTCTCCGGTGATTCCGACCGTCACGATTGCGCACAAAAGCACGGACACGACAAACGCCGCAATGCGAATGAGCCACGCCCTTTTTGGATTGGAGTCCGTTCTTTTAATCAAATGGCAAAGAGGTTCTTTGACGGTTTTAGTCATTTTGCGCATCCTCCTCTTTTATAT
>CAVABL010000166.1:0-2767 GCA_963586735.1 Firmicutes bacterium TM09-10 | reverse complement strand
GTGGAGCAGGAATATATCAGCGACGAAGCATTTGCCCGTTTGAAAAAAGGCTTGGGCAAAAATTTACCTTCACTGTTATCAAACACATTGGTATCAACGCTTCTTTCATCTCTCGGCATGGAAATTTCTCTCCCTGAGAACTACTCTATCGACGCCGAAAACTTCGTTCTCAACGACATCGTCAACGATTTGCTCCCAGTCATCAAAACCGTCGTTGCAAATATGCTCGGTTTTTCAATGGAAGGCAGCGACATCATCTCGATTGCGCAAAACTTCCTTGACGGTTATCTCGTCGACAGTTTCTACACGGGAATAGGCGGCATTGCAGACGACATCGTAATATCATTTGCGACAGATGTGTATCCCGACATGGAAGATTTTACAAATCCGAACAAGCCTTCGCATTATCAACCGTACCGCTCGTATGAAAAAGACGGCGTACGCTTGTCATATTTGAGCACTCTCGACGAAATTTCAAAAGTCGGCGCAACGTTCAATGCCGCAACGCAGGACAACGGCAGAGTCCCCTCTCGCGTGACGGCAAACTTTGACACTGCAAACGGAACAACGTCATACACAATTAGATTCTACACCGAGGAAAACGTTTACGGCACATTTAGACTTCTTGACAAGGACGGAAACGTCATCGGCGAAGTCGGCACGTCAAAAACAAAAGCACTCGATGCGTACAAAACGAATCCAACCGATTATCTCGACGTCACAGCATACAAAGAATTTTCGGACGGAGTAAACACAACGGTATTCACCCAAACCAAGCCACAATATGTTCCTCTCATCGACCTCGGGCTTCTCTGCCTAACTCACGCAGAAATTGCCTATGACACGAACGATGCCGACGACGTCCCCTACAAATACGGCGAACGCGACAATGCGGTTGCAAACAGCGTGATTTATTGGAATTGCACAACCGTCACGATAAACGGACTCAAAGCGGGCACAACCTACTATTACGACGTTCTCGGCAACTATGAAACGAACGACGCAACGCACACGTTCTCACTCGTTGATTTCGTAAAAACAGAGGGCTATCAAGGCAACGCTCTCAAATTCACGACGGCGGCGGACAGAAGCGTCGAAGCGTTTGAATTTCTCACCATTGCCGACATTCAAGGCATGATTCAGAGCATGTACGACAACAGTCACGAAGCTGTGAGCGCGCTCCTAAAGGACGAAAGCGTCAACAAATTCGACTTTATCCTCAACGCAGGCGATATGTGCGACAACGGCAAAAACTTTAATCAATGGGGCA
This sequence comes from Firmicutes bacterium TM09-10, assembly GCA_963586735.1. GTDB lineage: Bacteria > Bacillota > Clostridia > Christensenellales > CAG-917 > CAG-475. The sequence continues at coordinate 1,497 of CAVABL010000166.1, read as the reverse complement.
TGGCACTCAACACCTATCAGGATCTCACGCTCAACACATCCGTGTTCTTCACATCGGGCAACCACGAAAACGGCACCGACGCAATGGCCAGATATTTCAATTATACGGTTAAGGACGGCGACCGCTCAAAAGCAATTGACACAGAGTACTATTCATTTGATTACGCAAACGCACACTTCACCGTCATCGACACCAACGACGCAACAAAGGACGGACTCGGAAAAGAACAACTCCAATGGCTCACTAACGACCTTTCCAACACCGATGCGAAGTGGAAATTCGTGCTCATGCACAAGAGTTTGTACAGCGCAGGCTCGCACGCATTCGATGCAGAAGTCATCGCAATGAGAAGTCAACTTACCAAACTCTTCGGCGAAAACGGAGTGAATATGGTCTTTGCAGGACACGACCACACCTACACCACCACTATGCTCGTGAATGCAGACGGCACTGCAGTTGACTATTCGAGCGCGAAAGGCGTCCGCTACACAGGAGACGGCACTTTGTATATCACGCTCGGCACTCTCGGCACAAAATTCTACACATACCGCGAGAACGACATGACAACCGATAAATTCAACGAGGGCAACAGCATTCTACACACTCTCGACACGCAAACGTTCGGAAAAGTCGTTGTTGAAAAGGATACAATAACGTTCACAGGCTACAAGTACGACAGAGAAACGGGCGAAATCGAACACATCGGCAGCACCTCGATAAGCACTTTCAATTACAAACTTATGGTTATACTTCTCTCCACGATTATTCCGAGCATTGCCGTCATAGGCACGGGAATCGGACTCGGCATCTACTTCGCAAAGAAGAAGAACGCTGCATGAAAACACACGTACAAAAGAACGCTCACCCGACGGTGAGCGTTCTTTTGTATATCATATGAATTATCCGTTTTTCGATAAAGATATTGAGATAAAAAAATATATTTTGTAACTTTAATAAGCAAAATATATGCACAAAAAAACTGTCTTCACAAACCGAAAACTCGATTCATCTTGCATGAATTTATTGACATATAGACAGACCGAACACAATCTAACGCTATTCGTGCAATGTATTTTTAATTTAAAAATAAAAACACGGCTTAAAACAAAACATAACACACATATGAGTACGTAATTTTGTTCCAAGCCGTATCTAAAACAAACGAACGACAAGCAACGATTGTTACGCTTGCGCTGTCACTGCAAGGTTATTTGTTCAATGGCATTTTCAGCACATCGTATCGGAAAGTTTGCGACCGCCCAGAATGTGAATATGCAAATGTCCAACCGATTGACAACCGTCATCGCCCTTGTTTGACACGAGACGGAAACCATTTTGAAGGCCGAGTGTGTCGGTGAGAGTTGAAAGTTTTTTAAGACATTTTGCAAGAGTTTGAGCTTGCTCGTCGCTCATCTCGACGATGTTGGCGTAATGCTCTTTGGGAATGAGCAAAAGATGCACGGGCGCTTGCGGATTGAGGTCTTTGATGATTATCAT
>CAVABL010000165.1:0-2772 GCA_963586735.1 Firmicutes bacterium TM09-10 | reverse complement strand
TCTCTCCAAAGTCGTCCAATTAAATGCATAACGCGAAAACAACCCCTTGAACCAAACCCCAATATACTTGAGCGTACGTGATTTTGGGACAAGGGGCTGTTGACAAAGTTAGGCGTTAATTGGCGGCTTTAACCTCGCCGAAGGCGCAACTTGCCTTGCAAAAGTCCTAAACCCGATATTTAGATGAAGAACAAGAAAGAGCCGCACTTTCGGCAACCCTAATTTACCAATGGTAAATGAGTTGTCGAAGCGCGGCTCTGACGCAGTTATTCGCTAAATAGCGGGTTTAGGATTTTGCAAGAACTTCTTTAAGGCGGAGATCAACTCTATGTTTCTCGTCAATCTTAATAACCTTGACAAGCACGATATCGCCGACGTTGACGACGTCCGTGACCTTTTCAACGCGTTGGTCGGAAAGTTTGGAGATGTGGATCATTCCGTCTTTGCCGGGTGCAAAGTTGACGGACGCACCGAATTGTCCCTTGTCGTTTTCCATGATCTTGGTGACTTTGCCTTCGTACACGTCGCCAACTTCAACGTCACGCACGATGTTTTCGATGATCGTACGAGCCTTTTTGATTGCGGCGTCGTCGCTGGATGCGACAAAGATTGTGCCTTCGTCATTGATGTCGATCTTCACACCGGTGTCCTCGATGATCTTGTTGATAGTCTTTCCGCCCGTGCCGATGACGTCGCGGATCTTATCGGGATCGATTGAGAACGACACGATCTTTGGAGCATACTTGCTCAATTCCTCTCTCGGAGCGGGGAGAGTTGCAAGCATCTTGCCGAGGATTTCGAGTCTGCCGAGTCTTGCTTGTTCAAGAGCGCGAGTGAGGATTTCCTCGTCGATGCCCTTGATCTTGATGTCCATTTGGATTGCGGTGATGCCTTCCGTCGTTCCTGCGACTTTGAAGTCCATATCGCCGAGGAAGTCTTCAAGACCTTGAATGTCGGTGAGCACTGCAACCTTGTGGCTCTCTTCGTTTTTGATAAGTCCCATAGCGATGCCTGCCACGGGCGCTTTGATGGGGACGCCTGCGTCCATAAGAGCGAGAGTGCTGCCGCAAACGGATGCCTGTGAGGTTGAACCGTTTGAACTCAAAATGTCGGACACCGTACGGATTGCGTAGGGAAATTCCTCTTCGGAAGGAAGCACGGGCTCGAGAGCGCGCTCTGCAAGTGCGCCGTGACCGATTTCACGACGGCCGGGGCTCTTGAGTGCCTTTGCCTCGCCTGTGGAATAACCGGGCATGTTGTATTGATGCATGTATCTCTTGTAATAATCGTCGTCAAGACCTTCGAGTTTTTGCGCCTCGCTTATCGTGCCAAGCGTGCAAGTCGTGAGGGCTTGAGTCTGACCTCTCGTGAACACTGCGCTGCCGTGAACGCGCGGAAGCATACCCACTTCGCACCAAATAGGACGAATCTCGGTAAGTTTTCTGCCGTCGGGACGTACGCCGTTGTCGAGAATCTTTGCACGAACTTTCTCTTTCTTGAGATAGTAGAGGCTGTCGAGGATGAATTTCGTCTTCTTGGGTTCGTCGTTGAAGTCGTCTGCAAAGTGAGCAAGCACGTCAACGTTGAGCGCGTCTTCTCTTTCCTCTCTTTCATAGCGGTCGAACGCTTCGAGAACGTAGTCCATTTTCTCGTTTGCATACGCTCTGACTGCCTCGTTGATGTTGTCGGGGATATGTTCGAGATCCATGTCGAGTTTGGGCTTGCCTACTTCTTTTTGGATTTCTTCGATGAATGCCACGATCTTTTTGATCTCTTCGTGGCCGAACATAATTGCGCCGAGCATTTCTTTTTCGGTGATTACGTCTGCGCCTGCTTCGACCATCATGATTGCGTCTTTTGTGCCGCTGAGGTTGAGAGTGAGACGAGATTTTGCGCGTTGTGCGCTGTCGGGATTGATGACGTACTCGCCGTCAACCATGCCCACGACGACCGAACCCGTAGGACCTGCCCAGGGTATGTCGCTTATCGAGAGCGCAACGGATGAGCCGATCATGCCGAAAACTTCGGGCGGAATGTTCGTGTCAACCGAAAGAACGGTTGCGATGACCGTGACGTCGTTATAAAGTCCCTTCGGGAAAAGCGGACGAATAGGTCTGTCGATGAGACGAGAAGTGAGGATTGCCTTGTCGCTTGCTCTGCCCTCTCTCTTTTTGAACCCGCCGGGGATTTTGCCGATTGCGTACATTTTCTCTTCATAGTCAACGCTCAAAGGGAAAAAGTCCATACCGTCGCGGGGTGCCTTGCTCATCGTTGCGTTGACCATAACGACCGTGTCGCCGCAACGCACTATGCACGAACCGTTGGATTGACCGCAATATGCTCCTGTTTCGACGGTCATTTCTCTGCCGCCTACCGTTGTCTTGAAAATTTTTCTTTCCATAAATTTACTCCTTCTGGGAATTCCGTCATTCCCGTATTATCCGCAAAAGCGGTTTATTTTTATTTTTGTCGCACAAACGTGCGTTTATTCCAAAAAAAACGGGTGCAGCAAGACTACACCCGACATTTTTTACTTTCTCAAACCAAGAGCAGAAACGATTGCGCGGTATCTTTCGATATCCATTTCCTTGAGGTAGTTGAGAAGACTTCTTCTGTGGCCGACCATCATGAGAAGACCGCGACGGCTGTGGTGATCTTTGGGATGATTCTTGAGGTGCTCGGTGAGTTCGGAAATACGAGCAGTCAAAAGTGCGATTTGAACTTCCGGTGAACCGGTGTCGCCCTCTTTACGAGCGAACTTTGCGATGATTT
>CAVABL010000164.1:0-2773 GCA_963586735.1 Firmicutes bacterium TM09-10 | reverse complement strand
AATTTGTTGCCCGTGAAGGCAAGCGGCGAGGTGCGGTTGCGGTCTGACGAGTCCATTGAGAATTTCGGAAGAACATGCACGCCGATTTCAACTTCGCACTTTGCGCGTCTTGAGTATGCGCGTCCGTCCGCAATTGCCTGCATGATGCCGGTGAGTTCTTCTCCGAGGAACATGCTCACAATTGCGGGAGGCGCTTCGTTTGCTCCGAGTCGATGATCGTTTGATGCCGACGCAACGGCAATGCGAAGAAGATCCTGATGTGAGTCGATTGCCGCTATCACTGCCGCAAGTATTAGCAAAAATTGCGCGTTGTCCTGCGGACTCTTGCCCGGATCGAGAAGGTTGCTCGAATCGGTTGAAATGGACCAGTTGTTGTGTTTGCCGCTCCCATTGACGCCGTCAAACGGTTTTTCGTGAAGAAGACACGTCATATTGTGCTTTGCTGCAACCTTCTTCATGATTTCCATCGTAAGTTGGTTTTGGTCGGTTGCAACGTTGACGGTGGTGAAGATTGGCGCAAATTCGTGTTGAGCGGGTGCGACTTCGTTGTGTTTCGTCTTTGCGAGGATGCCGAGTTTCCAAAGTTCCTCGTCAAGTTCCTTCATATATTTTACGACACGCGGTTTGATTGCGCCGAAATAGTGGTCGGAAAGTTCCTGCCCCTTTGGAGGACGCGCGCCGAAAAGCGTACGGCCGGTGTAAAACAAGTCCTTTCTCTTTTCATACATTGCCGTGTCGACGAGAAAATACTCTTGCTCCGGCCCTACGGACACATTTATACGCTCCGTTTTTTTGCCGAGTATGGAGAGAAGGCGAGTTCCCTGTTTGTTGATTGCCTCCATCGAACGCAAAAGCGGCGTTTTTTTGTCAAGAGCGTCACCGTTGTACGAGCAAAATGCTGTGGGGATGCACAAAATTCCGTCCTTTATGAACGCATACGACGTGGGATCCCATGCGGTGTAGCCTCTTGCCTCGAATGTGGAGCGCAATCCTCCACTCGGAAACGAACTTGCGTCGGGTTCTCCTTTGATGAGTTCCTTGCCGCTCAACTCCATGATTACGCCGCCGTTTTTTGTCGGAGCAATGAAAGAGTCGTGTTTTTCTGCCGTAATACCTGTGAGCGGTTGAAACCAGTGTGTGAAGTGGGTTACGCCCTTTTCGACCGCCCAGTCTTTCATTTCGTTGGCGATGACGTTTGCCGTTTCTCTTGATAATGGCAAATCGAGCGCGCAACATCTCTTGAGTTCGCGGTAAGTTTCTTTTGGCAACCTGACGCTCATCACTCTGTCGTCAAAAACCATGCTCCCGTACAAATCGGACATCAACATAAACGTGCCTCTCAAAAAATTTTTATAGATTCGATTATAGACATAATATTCCAAATGTCAAAAGATTTCGCGCAAAAAAATTCAATATAAACAAAAATGGATAAACATGCACGAAAAGCACGAGATTTATGCGTTATATATGGATATTTATACACAACATGTTTGTGAATATAAACAAAACGACAAAACTATACGACGTGATGTTTGGACGCGAATTCGTCATATTTGTGTTGACACGCTCGATAGGGTGTGATATTATATTCGTAGAAGATAAATAGACAAACGCGAGTGTTCACGATTTTTTTTTAACCATGCGGTTGAAAAAAATATGAACACTTTTTGTTTGTTTGAGGTTTGTATGGACACTTACGTATCTCCGCTGTGCCAAAGGTATGCGAGCAAAAAAATGCAATACGTTTTCTCTCCTGACTTTAAGTTTGGAACGTGGCGCAAACTTTGGATTGCTCTTGCCGAGGCGGAAAAGGAACTCGGCATCGACATCTCCGACGAGCAGATAGAAGAGATGAGGGTGCACGCAACCGACATCGATTACGATATGGCGGCGCAAAAGGAACGCGAAGTCCGTCACGACGTTATGGCTCATGTGCTTACTTTCGGCGAAGCGTGTCCAAAGGCAAAACCGATAATTCATCTCGGTGCGACGAGTTGCTATGTTGGCGACAATACAGATATCGTGCAAATGAGAGAGGGGTTGCTCGTTTTGCGAGAGGAACTGCTTGCGTGCATAAAATCTTTGCGCGACTTTGCTGTGAAAAACAAGGGGCTTGCAACGCTTGCGTACACTCACTTTCAGGCAGCGCAACCAACAACTGTCGGAAAGCGTGCGACACTCTACATTCAGGATCTTGTCAACGACCTCGACAACCTTGATTTTCAACTTTCGAGATTGCGTTTGCTTGGGTGCAAAGGCACGACGGGGACGGCGGCAAGTTTTCTCGAACTCTTTGAGGGGGACGATGATAAAGTCAAGGCTCTTGACAAAAAAATAGCAGAAAAAATCGGTTTTGAGGGAACTTACGCCGTGAGCGGACAAACCTATTCGAGAAAGGTTGACTACAATGTGCTGTCGGTGCTTTGTTCAATTGCGCAGAGCGCAACGAAATTTTCAAACGACATTCGTCTGTTGTCACATCTCAAAGAGGTTGAAGAACCGTTTGAATCAAAACAAATCGGCTCGTCGGCAATGGCGTATAAGCGCAACCCGATGAGGAGCGAGCGCATGGCATCTTTGGCAAGATACGTCATTTGCGACAGTATGAACCCGGCAATCACCGCGTCGGCGCAATGGTTTGAAAGGACGCTTGACGACAGCGCAAATCGTCGAATAGCAATCCCCGAGGCGTTTTTGGCGGTTGACGCAATATTGGCACTTTACAACAACATAATCGGTGGTTTAACGCTCTATCCGCGCATTATCGAGAAAC
>CAVABL010000163.1:0-2795 GCA_963586735.1 Firmicutes bacterium TM09-10 | reverse complement strand
GCAGAATCGCAAAGGCTATCCGCACGCTCGTCAAGTCCGCAAGTTCAAAAAGCAACGTGAGATATAACGTCGTCATCGAAGAAAAAGATGAAATCTGAATTGACGATCGGAAAGGTGTTGAAACCGCGCGGTTTGAAAGGGGAAATCAAAATCGAGATTTATTCCTCCGATTCCGCACGGTTTTCGCACTTGAAAAAACTTAAAATCGACTCTGTCGAGTATAATGTCGAACGTATTTTGCCCGAGGGTAACGTCGGGTACGTGACGCTCGAGGGAATCGACGGCGTCGAAAAAGCCGAATCGTTGAGGAATAAATTCATCACCGCAAACAGAAACGATTTGCCCCCTCTTCCGAACGGCAAGTTTTATATCGTGGATATGATCGGACTTGACGTCGTCGCGGCGGGCGAGATTGTCGGGGAAGTTTGCGACGTTTTGCAATATGGCTCGGCGGACGTTTACGTTGTGAAAAACGGCGACGTTTCGCTCAGTTTTCCCGCAATAAACGGACTTGTGAAAGAGGTGGATTTGCAAAACGGAAAAATGACGCTCGACGACAAAATTTTCCAAAGAGTCGTGGTTTATAACTGATATGAAGTTTGACGTGTTGACGATTTTTCCCGAATATTTCGACGTGCTCGATCAAAGTCTTCTCGGCAAGGCTATCGATTCGGGCAAGTTTGACGTGAAAATCACAAACATTCGCGACTTTTCAAAGGATAAACACCTGAAAACCGACGATACGCCATACGGTGGCGGCGCGGGAATGGTTATGACTCCCGATCCTATCGTAAGCGCAATCGAAAACGTCGATCCGAAGCACGAGGCGTGGCGAATCTATATGTCGCCCAGAGGCTCGAAACTTTGTCAAAGCAAGGTCGAAACGCTTGCGAAAGAGGACAGAATTCTCATATTGTGCGGTGACTACGAGGGCGTCGATCAGCGCGCGCTGGATATGTGCATAGACGAGGAATTGTCAATCGGCGACTACGTTCTTACGGGCGGAGAATTGCCGGCTCTCGTCGTGATAAACACGGTTGCGAGATATATCGACGGCGTGCTCGGCTCTGACGAATCAACGAGCGAAGAGAGTTTTTCAAACGGTCTTTTGGAATATCCTCAGTACACGCGCCCCGAAGTTTATCGAGGAAGAAGCGTTCCCGAAGTGCTTTTGGGCGGAAATCACAAGGATATTGCAAAGTGGAGAGAGGAAAAATCTCTTGAAATCACTATGAAAAATCGTCCCGATTTGTTTTCGGAAGTCGATTTGAAAGAATATCTTCCACAAAAGAAGAAAAAACACCGTCGCTGAAATCGACGGCTTTTTTGTAAAGATTGCTGTCAATCTTTTAAAAAACGCCGTTTTGGATTTGTAAACGGCGCGATATATGTCAGAAACGGATTTTGACGTGAGGCAAAGATGAATATACAATGGTTTCCCGGTCATATGACGAAAGCGATAAGAATGATGGAGGACAATCTCCGTCTTGTCGACGCGCTCATTTACGTCATTGACGCAAGAGCGGTCTATTCGTGCGATAATCCGCTTTTCAACAAACTTTTGCAGGGCAAGAGGGTGCTTTACGTTTTCAACAAGTGCGATCTCGTTGAAAAAAGCGATCTCGATTTGTGGTGCAAAGAGTTCGATAAGCAGGGCAAACCCTACGTCAAGGCAATCGGCACGTCGGGGGATTGCTCGCAAATCGTTGCGGGGCTTAAAAAAGTCGTTGCCGACAAAATCGAAAAATACGCTCAAAAGGGCGCAAATATATCCGTGAGAGCAATGGTCGTGGGCGTTCCGAACAGCGGAAAATCCACGATAATCAACTCTATGGTCAAAAAAGCAAAGGCTGTGACGGGGGATAGACCCGGCGTTACGAGAGGAAAACAGTGGCTTTCAATCGACAACGTCGATTTTTTGGACACTCCCGGCACGCTGTGGGGCAAATTCGAGGATCAAAAGGTTGCGCATCACCTTGCATATATCGGCTCGATAAGAGAGGATATTCTCGACATAGGGGATCTGGCATACGACTTTTTGGACGAAATGAAAAAGACATATCCCGAGGCATTGAAAAATCGATATAATCTCGAAACTTTGAGCGAAGATACGATTGAAATTTTCGATAAAATAGCAATCGCGAGAGGGTTCAAACTTAAAGGCAATCAACCCGATTACGAGCGCACGGCAAAGATGATTATAGACGAATTCCGCAAGGGAAAACTCGGAAAAATTATGCTGGAAAAACCGAAAAACAAGGTTTGCGAAGAGTAGTTTTCAATTTGCAAAGCAAATTGATTTCACCGAATAAGACGAAGGAAATAAGATATGGTTGACCCCAAAGATTTGATGACGTACGAAAATCAACTGCGCGAGAAAGGATATCGCTACATTTGCGGCGTGGACGAGGTGGGAAGAGGTCCTCTTGCAGGGCCCGTCACGTGCACGGCGGTGATAATGGACCTTGACGATCTCATCGCGGGCGTAAACGACAGTAAAAAGGTGAGCAAGGGGAAGAGAGAAAAACTCTTTGACGTCATTCTCTCAAAGGCGGTTGCCGTTTCTACGGCGTCGTACCCTCCCGAAAAAATCGACGAGATGAACATCCTCAACGCAACCAAAGCGTGCATGCGCGACGCAATCATGTCGCTTTCCGTTCAACCCGATATAGTCATTGTCGACGCGCTGCAACTGGATATTCCGTATAAAACGTTCGGAATCATACACGGCGACGCGCTTTCGTACTCCATTGCCTCCGCCTCAATCGTCGCAAAGGTGACGAGGGACAGATATA
>CAVABL010000162.1:0-2798 GCA_963586735.1 Firmicutes bacterium TM09-10 | reverse complement strand
TTGTTCACAAAGGCACGTTTTGCTTTTTTAAGCGAATTGTTCGACATACTGCAATATAGTGCTGTAGCGGTAACCAACCCAAGCATTGTGCCAATCACGAGTGAATTTTTCATTTCTTTGCCTCCTGATTTTATTGTTTGCAATCTCATCTCATCTATGCATACCATTTTATTCCAAAACAAACATCATCGCTGTGGCAGTAACCTTACGCCACAATTCCGCTATATCGCTTGCGCATTGCGCAAATATCGCTGTTGTGCGACAACAATATTGCAGGAACAAAGTTTCAATATTGCTGTGTTTAGTGAACACTATATCATTGCAACGCAGTCGCTTCTTCCTCAACTCACGCAAAGCGCGGATATCATCGTGCAAGCACGATATCATCACGTAGTGATATCATCGCGGAGGCGATATCATTGATTGCGACCTAATCGCAATCTTAAAAAAATCCCCTTTAGCCTTGCAAAACGCTTTTATTTGCGCGATGCGTTGGTAAAAGGGGACAGGTCAAAATTGATTGTTTTCAGTAATTTCGTGCAAGCGACACGAGTTTAAAATATCCGCAAACGACGACTCTTTCATAACGATATGTCTGCCATTTGTCAGAATCCTGCTTGTTGTCCGTTATGTATTTTTTGCAAGCGTTTTCCGTCCAATCTGCTGTTGAATCGTTGCCGCAGAAGATGACGTAAACCTCTTGCACGGTTTCGGCGTCCTGACCGTCAACCGAAACGGTGTAGGACTTCGTTGCGTGAATGATATCCTCAAACACACAACCGCTCGAATCCTTCGTCATGGGGGTGGTGCGAGCATACTGACAAGTCGCGCCGCCTTCCTCGAGGCGTGATTTGATATTGCTCTCTTTCATGCCGATTTTCATGCATGACGTCAGGGTTGCAAGCAAAACGCAAACGAGGAGCGCACATACGATTGAAATCACAATTTTCCTTTTCATACATCTATTATAAATCCAAAACCGCATTTGTCAATGTGATATTGCATTGTCCCGATATTTCGATGGCTTGTTTTGCGGCTTAAAAAAGGAAAACCCCACAAAACGTGGGGCTTTTCCTTGCCGGCATAGGGAGGATAAAAAAAGTGCCGGCTATAATTGGGGAGACGTATTGTTGGCGAATCTCATATTGCGAGATTCAGGTCTTGTTTGAGTTCGTTGTTGCTTGCGCTTGAAGCCCATTCAACAAACTCTCTTATCGTTGACACCGAGAGCGCGAATCCCATGTTGTCGATGCTTTCGTCAACGAGTTTGGATTCAACGATTCCGACGACGTTTCCGCTCGTGTCGACCATCGGGCCGCCGCTATTTCCGCCGTTGACCGCCGCATCCGTCATTACAAACGTGCCCGATCCCCAGCTTGAAATGGTGATTCCGGTTTGCGATATCGTGCCTGTCGATATGCTGTTTGTCGTTCCGACGCCTTCGGGATTGCCGATCAAGGCAATTTCAGAGCCGCGTTTTGCGTCCGTCGTGGCGATTTTGAGGGAGGGATGATCCTCGTTTGAGGGTTGGGCATCCGTGACGCTCGAGCCGTTGACTTTTCCGACGATTCGCAAGAGCGCAATGTCCGGTTCTTCCGATTCTGCAGAGAGGTGATCTCCCGTGTATGCGCCGTAAGCAACGATTTGAAGTTTGTAGTAATTTGACGTGTCGCCGTCAAACATACATATTATCGTGCCGTAGGAAGCCCATTCGTAAGACACTCTTCCAAATCCGCCGAACGGATAACCGCCCGATTGCGAGGTTGATTTTTCATATCTGACGCAGTGTGCGTTTGTCAGAACGTAGCGGTATTTTGAATCGGAAGTCGAATCGCTGATCAAAAATCCGCTTGCGATGCCGCTGTATGACGTTGTCGTCGGATCCGCGTTCGATGCGGTGTACATATAAAGCCTTGCCACCGACGCAGATTTTTCGTTTGCGACTTTGCCGACAGAACTATTGAGTGCCTCAAGAGCCTTTTCGGTGGCGGCGTCCGTGACGTCCTTAACGACGTCCGTGCCGCTCAATGCGTCGTTTATTGCCTCGCGATACTGCTCTTTCATGTCGGCAGAAATCGAAGCCGCATATTCTTCCGCTATGGTTTGTTTCAAGCTTGCAAGAACGATTACGTTCACAAGCACGACTACGCACATCACAACCGCAAGTACCACACATATGATCCCGACAGTGCCGAGTTTGTTGTTGTGCTTTGGTGACGGCGTGTGATAAACGGGTGTATGCTCGGGTTGAGGATCTCTTTGATCGTCAAAGAAATTGTTGAAATCGTCCATACCCTTGCTCCTTTTTAATCTTATACCCAAATAGTATGTTCTGACAATTAAATTTCCATTAAATTTGGAAAATTTTTTTTGAAAATTTTTTCCAATTCGTCAAAACGGACAATAAGTCGGCATAAGTTGACAAATATATATTCTTATAATAGAATAGTCATGAATAAAACCAATAAATTTACAAAAATTGCGCCGGTGTTGCCGGTGAGGGAGACAGGCGCAAGGAGAGTATATGTCAACTATTTTTTGCGATACAGATTGCGAGTTGTGGTACACGCATGCAAAAGAATTGAATCTCGAAGTCATCCGCATGCCTTACGTCATCGACGGCGAAGAGAAGTTGTGCGACTTGGGAGAAGAGTTCAATCCGCACGAGTTTTATGAAAAAATGAGAAACGGCGCAAGCGCGTCGACGGCAGGTCTCAACCAACAGATATATTACGACACGTTCGAGCCGTTCTTCAAAAAGGGCGACGACATTTTGTACATTGCGTTTTCGTCTCAAC
>CAVABL010000161.1:0-2813 GCA_963586735.1 Firmicutes bacterium TM09-10 | reverse complement strand
GCATAACACAAAAGCGCAAACGCAATTTCGTTTGCGCTTTTGCACAAAAAGAGCAATCTAACCGCCTGCTTTTCAACCTCGGGCATGGCGGTTGAGAAATATCTCGAAATATCAAATAAAACGGCGCATTTGATTGTAGTTTATATATAAATATATAAAAACAAGGCAACATAAGCGCAAAGGGACAAAATGAATCGGTCGGACAAAAGCAAAACTTTCAAACTCGTGATGTCAATCATGATTCCGCTTTTGATCATCGTGACCACCGTTGTTATGGTGGGCGCCTCTTTTGCGTGGTTCACAAATGCCGACAAGGTCACAATCACCGAAATCACAATGTCCACTGCCGAGGCGTATACGATTGATTTCAACTTGCAAAGCAAGGAGTTGTGGGACAATATGCCGTACGTCGGGCAGACTGCGTTTTGCGATAGCGGTGACGACAGCGGAAAACTCATGAGCAAGGGCGTTGCGGGCACCGATACGGTTGACATCAGCAATCGTGCATATTATTTTATCAACACCGTCGCACTCAACACGCAAGGCAATACGTTTGACATCAGCATGGCATTTTCGTCGGGAACTCAAATCACAACGTACCAATATGAAACCGTTGTCGAAGACGGCAACAAAGTGATGAAAAAAGTGCAACAGGACGGCAAAGACGTCGTGCTTCACCAAAAGACGTATACAGATAGCGACGCGGACGACATCAAGTATGCGTTCACGTGGTTTTTCAAGGAATCAACCGCAACGACAAGCGCAAAAGCGTCAAACTACACGACCGAAACGAAGGACGAAAAGACGATTCAAAAACTTAAACAGCCCGACCCGACGACAGCAGACGTGTGGTATACGCCGTATGGAAAACTCACGTTCAAACAAGACGAAAGCCAAAATATCGTCGTTGACAACGTGAACGACGAGAAGATAGACGGCACATACAGCATAAAAGACATCGAAAAGACCGAAATCAAAAACTTCAAAACGACCGACTCGGTGAGCAACGGAACATCGCAACTTTTTGACTTTTATATCGTTTTTGCGCCCGAAAAACTGTTCTGGATGCAATTTTTCGCCGCCGACAAAGACAAATATAAGGCAACAGAAATTTATTCAACCGACGAAACAAAAAAGATTTTCGGAAATTTGAGCAATCAAATGTTCTATTCGAGCATGGAATATTCTGGCTCGACGTTTGAGTTTTCTGCGGTAATCAACGTTATGACGATTCACGAGGAGACGCAAGGCAATGAATAAGACAAAACGCACCCTCGTTGTTTCATCGATTGTCATGGCACTCATCGTGATAGTCACCGCCGTCAGCGTGACTGCCGCTTGGTTTTCGAACGTTGCCGACACATCAGAGGACGGTTTTACAATCGATTCCGCACTTTTGCAAGAGAGCGCAAGCATCGACATCGACAGCAAGGCTTCGGGCTACGGCACTGCGCTTTGGCCTGCAATCGCAACGCCCGGATATCTCGAAAAGGGTGGCGTCGCACCATACGGAACGGAGTTGAAGTCCACAAAAGAGAGAGTAATCGACACCGCGGCAAAGTGCGCCGTGATCTATTTTCCGATCAATTTTGTCGGATCGCCCGATATGACAACCGAAAACGGCTCGCAAGTGGCGATTGACGGAAGAAAATCGCTCTGTTTGCAAGTTGAATATGCTCATCTCGGCACGAAATCGAATACCGACGGCAAGGAAACCACGACCGAGGATAGCGGAAGCAAAAACTATCTGTCATCGTTCAATGTGGAAATGAAACTTGTCAGCGCAACAAAAAACGGAGACACGACAACCATCACCGAACTGCCGTCCGCACCGAACCCGAAAGGAACGTCGGAAGAAGTCTATTATACACAACCGAACACGGAAGACAAGCTTTTGCCGAGTTATAAACTCTATATGCTCGTGAAACCGAATACGACGTACTACGTGCAAGCAACGATATATTTCAACCAAATCGACGAGGAGTGCGACGAGCAATTGCTTTATCTCGACGCTTTTCAAGAGGCGAGCAAGGCAATCGTCTTCAAATTTGAAATAAAAACAGAACTCAAAAACATGGATATAAGAGAGGGACAAACACCGGCATGATAGCAAATCGCAAAACAAAAACAGCGATGATTGTCGCCATCATAGTGCTTTTTGCGGTCGCCTTATCGACGATGGGTGTGTCCTATGCAATCTGGACTTCTCCGGACGGTTCTATCGGCGGCGGCGAGTCTACTGCGTCTCCGTCGGTTACGCCGGAGCAAACTTACGTGTGGGCAAAGTATTTCAAGGGCAACGTGATAACCGTCGGCGAGAAAAAATATGCCGAAATAACCACCTATTACGACGCCAACGCAGGGTTGAATTTGTCAGAAGTTTTCATTCCGAACAACATCGACATCAACGGAAAATCATATCAGGTTTACCGCATATCGAACAACGTTTTTGCGGATGCGACGCTCAAAAATCAGCCGATTGCAATTCATATTCCGTTAAACGTGTGCGAAATCGATGCCGCTGCTTTTGCAAGCCTCCCGAATCTCGAAACGGTTTATTTCGGGAATGCGAATAAGTGCACGATCGGCGCATATGCATTTGCGGGTTGTTCAAAACTTGGCAAAGTTTACAACGTCAAAGGTGGCAATTTTGAGGTGGACGCCACTGCTTTTGTAGGCACGGGAATAACCGTCACAAACGGGACTATTAGTTTTGCAAAATAAAATCGAGGTTGCTCGATGATAACTTTTTTCGTAAATTTGACATCATTGTTTGACACGAACGCAAACTCTTGTTATACTGAATAAGCTCG
>CAVABL010000160.1:0-2816 GCA_963586735.1 Firmicutes bacterium TM09-10 | reverse complement strand
AGCATGCGCAAGACGCATAATGGAAAGATTGCAAAGCACGTGGTCGATTCTGCCGCCCGTGACTCCGTAAAACACGATCGAATCCGCATCCCAAACTTCCTTTGCGTAATAGACGGCAAGTTCACCGTCGCTTGCGTCTTTGTGAGAGTTGTGCTCGACGAGTGGAATGTCGGTGTTCTCGGGCTTTTTAAGAGAATCGAAGTCGCCGAGAATCACATCCGGCGTGACGGGGCATACGTTGAAACCGCCGTCGCAACAAACGACTTTGTCGCCTTTGATTTTGCGTTTGATTTGACTGCCGCAATTTAATATTATAGAAACTTGCATGAGCACAGTTTAACACCTCTTTTTGAGTTTGGCAATTTTGTCGTGTGATTTTTCCGAACGACTATTGAAAAAATAAGTTTAATCGGGTATAATGTGCTTATTAAAACCTTGATTTTGTCAAAAAAAGGATGCGTATGGAAGAGTTTAAACTCAAAAGTTTTGACAACACAGAGATCTATTGCAGGCTTTGGAACGACGTGGAGAATCCCAAAGGCGTCATACAACTTGTGCACGGTATGAGTGAATACGCCGGTCGTTACGATGAGTTTGCGCGCTATCTCAATTCACGAGGATATATCGTTTTCGGCGACGATCATCGTGCTCACGGGCTCACCGAAACCGACCTCGATCGAGGAAAACACCCCGGCAATATCTTCAAAAAAACGCTGAACGACGAATTGTTCTTTCGCGAGTGGCTCAAATCCAGGTATGATTTGCCGATATTCCTCATGGGACATAGTTACGGAAGTTTTCTTTCGCAAGCGTTTGCGCAGGAAGGGACAGACATCAAGGCAATCGCGCTCGTCGGTTCGGGTTATATGCGAGACGCATTCAATTTCGGCAAAATCGTCGTTGCACCAATCTTTTTGGTGGCACGAAACTGGAGACCTCGTGTTGTCAACTTCGTGAGCGACAATTTTCAAAAATACAAGGGCGACGAGGGCAAGCTTCAATGGGCAAACAGCGTTAGAGCACGGCGCGAGGACGTGTTGAAAGATCCGCTCTCGCATCAAAGTATGTCCGTCGGCTTTGACTTCTATATGATGAAGGAAACTTCAAAATTATATAGCAAAAAGGCACAGGCAAAACTCAATCCCGCAACTGCAATCGGTATGTTTTCGGGTGACGCCGATCCCGTCGGACAAATGGGCAAGGGCATCAAAAAACTCGAAAAGATGTACAGACAAAACGGCATCAAAACCGAACTTCATCTTTATCAAGGCGCAAGGCACGAGGTCTTTTACGATTGGTGCGGTGAGCAGATGCAAAAGGACGTGGCGGACTTTTTTGACAGGTTCGTCATCTACGAGCAAACGAGCATTGACGATTTGTGTAAGTGAAATTAAGAGTTATGCGCCTTGCGGGACTTTAGTTTTGAGGAATGATTATGAAAGTTTGTATACCATCAGGGTTTAAAGTCGGACACTTCGATGACGAGTTTACCGGAGTGAGTGTAATTCTCGCGGAAAACGGCGCGGTTGGCGGAGTGGACTGTCGAGGCGGTGCGCCAGGCACGAGAGAGACTGACCTTTTGCACAACGAAAAAATGATGCCAAAAATCAATGCGGTCGTGTTGTCGGGAGGCTCGGCGTTCGGTCTTGCGTCTACCGTCGGTGTGATGGAATATCTCAAAAACAGAGGCAAGGGATTCAGAAGTATGGACAAGGTCGTGCCTATCGTATGCGGCGCTGTGCTGTATGACCTGAATCAGAAGGAATATCACTATCCAACCGCAGAATACGGGGTTAAAGCATGCGAAAATGCATCAAAAACCATTGATTTCGGCAATATCGGTGCGGGAAAGGGCGCGACCGTCGGCAAGATAAGAGGCCTCAAAAACGCATGCAAGAGCGGCATCGGCGCGGCAACCGTCAAGGTGCTCGGAGTCACAATTACGGCTATAGTGGCGGTAAACGCGCTTGGAGACGTCGTTGACGACTCGGGTAAAATCATTGCCGGGGCAAAGGGCAGAAACGGCGAGTTTGTCGACACCGAAAAATGCCTCGCAAACGGCGACGCGTTGAAACTTTTGCTTGGAACAAACACGACGATCGGATGCGTAATCACCGACGCTAAACTTTCAAAAGTCGAGGCAAACTCGCTTGCAAGCATCTCGCATAACGGGCTTGCAAGAGCAATTCGTCCGGTGCATACGATGTACGACGGCGACACTATGTTCTGCATGGCAAGCGGGAAACGTCCCGTGGCAAATCTTGCGGTACTCCAATCGGCAGTAGTCCGCGCCACTGGTCGCGCCATTCAAAACGCCGTCACCGCCGCCACGACTTACGACGTGATTTACGATGAGGAAGAAGAAACTAATAGTTAGAACAAAAATCATCGCCGTGGGTGTCCCGCCAACTGTCATTTAGAGGGGACAAAGTGGCCGTGAGACGCAAATATATTATTTTGATATATTAACGTTATAAACGGGGGCTTATCTATTAAAAAAGGTGTGGAACATTTTTATTCCATAACTTCTCGTATAACCAATGACGAAGTAATCGTTAGAAAAAAATAATACGAACTCCGAATTTGCCTCGGTGTTCGTATTATTCCCTTTTGGCGGGCAAGTGGTGATTGCGTTTGAACTTTTTCCACTACTTCTTTCGTATCGTCTATGGTCAATTTTTCAATATCTTTACCACCGCGGATATTGAAATAAACTACGGTGTTGTCATCGGAAACAAATACTTGACTTACAAGGTGATCTATAACTTGTTTTTGATAGTCTTTATCATTTACGTCGCCTTTGATCAGTTCTTCAA
>CAVABL010000159.1:2397-2855 GCA_963586735.1 Firmicutes bacterium TM09-10 | reverse complement strand
CCTTTGTAGTCTCTTTTAACAAGTACGATTGACGTCGCAAATACAAAGACGACAATTGTTCTGTAAAAAGTGCCGACATCGGATGGGATATCTTTCAAGCCGAGTTTTGCAAAAAGCGAAACGAGCGCCGCAAAAACCGCACTCAAAACGGCGTATACAATCCATTTTTTGCTTGATTTTTTTGTTGCGATTGGGGTGCCTTCAAAATTTTGAAGGGGAGTTTCGTCACGCGCCGTCATGGCATCGTCAGTCGTTTGATTTTGTTCGATTTGCACTACATTTTGAACATCTAACCTATTCGATTGCAAATTTTCATACTTGACTGTTTTTGCCTTTTCACGTTTTGGAAGCATCAATATAGTGCCTGCAAACATAAGTGCCATCGTCAAAGCGAGCATACATATCGTGAGCGTATCGCCGCCTTTTGTGGTGTCGTCAAAAAAGAATATCAAAAATAA
>CAVABL010000159.1:1682-2387 GCA_963586735.1 Firmicutes bacterium TM09-10 | reverse complement strand
GGATGAAACTCGATTTGTCGATTGGTGCGACCTTGTTGACGTCACCCTCTTTGAGTGCGCCGAAATAAAACAACCACGATATGCCCGTTGCAATGCCGGACAACACCAAAAACAGCCAATTTTTGCCACTCAAATTGCCGAATTGACTTACGTCGCCGGTTGCAAGACACATCACGAGCGCGCATACGATGACTACGAGCGTTCTGTATGCCGTTGCAAAGTTTGAATTGACGTCTTTAATGCCGATTTTTGCAAGTATGGTTGTCATCGACGTGCAAATTGCGCCGCCGAGAGCCAGAAGTATCCACACCATAACGAACTTCCTTGGTTTGAAAATCGTCTACATTATGTGTCTACGCCCGTAAAATGTCAATTCTTAAGGACATATTTCAAAATATTGTAAGTTAAAAATATAAGTTTGTTATCGTTCGTTGTTAACATCCGTTGTTTGTTCATTATTATCGTTCGGCGCGAGTTTCTTGTAATATAGTTAAACACATCAATTCATCGGCATTTATGCAAATATTGTTTACCAAACCGCTTTGCTATTGAAACCGTTACGGCGTAAATTTTGAGCATTTAGTCGCGCATTCCGTCTTTAAGTTTTTGCAAAACTTTGTTTTCGATGCGACTCACTTGCACTTGAGATACGCCGAGTTCTTTTGCTATTTCGCTTTGTGTTTTGTCGCGGAAATACCTCAAAAC
>CAVABL010000159.1:0-1672 GCA_963586735.1 Firmicutes bacterium TM09-10 | reverse complement strand
GATGACTTTTTTTTCGCGTTCCGGCAAATCGCGTATGAGGTCTTTCAAAAGCATTTTGTCAATGTTTTCGTCCTCGCACTCTTCGGTTGCGATTTTGTCGCCAAGTTCGAGGTCGTCATCTCCGACATTTGCCGACAGTGAGAGAGTATAGTGTTTTGCATCGAGCGCAAAGACAATTTCTTGTGTTTCTACCTCAAATTTTTGAGCAAGTTCTTCGATTGACGGCTCGTTTTCGCCGTTTTTTAGTTTTTCATCTACGTACGCGCTTATTTTTTGAGCGAGATTTTTTGTCCAACGGGACACTTTGATTTGTCCGTCGTCACGCAAGAAACGTTTGATTTCGCCGCTTATCATGGGGACGGCGTACGTTGAAAATCTGACGCCGTATTCGACGTCGAAATTTTGCATGGCCTTGACAAATCCCATTGCCCCGAGTTGAATCAAATCGTCGTATTCGAGCCTGCCTTTAAAGCGTTTTACAATGGATTTTATAAGGGGGATATTTTCTTCTATGAGTTTTTCCTTTGCGCCGTCGTCGCCTTGCTGCGCCTTTTTCAAAAGGTCGAGCGTGGTCTGATGATCTAACATTGTTTCATCACCTTTTTCATACGTACCGTCGTGCCCTCACCAACTTTTGAGGTGACCTGCATATCATCCATAAATGTTTGGATTATCGTGAATCCCATGCCGCTGCGCTCGTCGTCGGGAGCGGTGGTGAAGAACGGTTCGATTGCCTCGGTGACGTTTTCGATGCCTTTTCCAAAGTCTCGAACGACGATTTCAATTGAACGCTCGTCTTGAACGATGTGGCATTCGATTTGCAAAACGCCGTCGTCGGTTTTGCCGTACGCATGCACAACGACGTTTGTCACCGCTTCGCTTACGGCGGTTTTAATGTCGTTGATCTCTTCGAGCGTCGGGCTCAATTCGATTGCAAAAGACGCAACCACGTTTCGCGCAAACGCTTCGTTTTTGCTTGTCGCAAGCAGTTTCATATCAAAATAATTCATACTTTCTCCTTATTCCACAACGGGTGCATAGCGGTAAACTCCGCTGGCTTTAAACACTTTGTCGACCTGTCCGCTTACGTGTGCAAGCAACAATTCGGCGTGAATATCCCGAAGTTTTTTGTATCTGCCAAGCACGAAACCGAGTCCCGTGCTGTCTATGAATGTCACGCCCTTGAAATCCAATATCATTGCGCGCAAACCGCTTGTGTTTTTTATTGCGTCGTCGATTGCTGGGCGCACCATTTTCACGCCGTATTCGTCAACTTCGCCCGATATCGAAACCCAAAGACAATCTTTTTCGTGCACAAATTCAACTTCCATATTGCCTCCGCAAATAGAATAAACAGTATCTAATCAAACATTTTGACGAGTTTTGCAAAAAAAGAAAAAATCTCAAAAATTTCTGTCAAAAAAAACTTCAAATCTATCAAAAAAATCATTGACATCCTTTTTGATTTATTGTATATTGATGTAGTCGCAATGAACGATGCGAAAATCTTTCGGGGTGTAGCGCAGTTTGGCTAGCGCGTCTGATTTGGGTTCAGAAGGTCGGGAGTTCGAATCTCTTCACCCCGACCAAACATACTTCACCGAGATGATTCGGGCCTTTAGCTCAGTTGGTTAGAGCAGTCGGCTCATAACCGATCGGTCCGCGGTTCGAG
>CAVABL010000158.1:0-2904 GCA_963586735.1 Firmicutes bacterium TM09-10 | reverse complement strand
GAGGTGTCCGTAAAGCACGAAATCGACGTTGTATTTTTCAAGCAAGGCGGTTGTGTCGGTGTCCTGATAGGTTGCCTCAAACGGCGGATAGTGCAACATTGCAATCAAAACGTCGCCGTCTTTTTGCAAAGATTTGGCATAGGATAGGGAGAGGTCGAGGCGGATAAGCTCCCTTTTGTAGATTTTTAAGTCCTCTTCGGGTGTGTCTTTCGTCGGAATGTTCCATCCGCGCGAGCCTGCGACGATAACTCCTTGTTGCGACGTTGCTGACTCTATGCGGTAGGCGTTGTTCTGAACGAAATTGAAAGAGGGGAAATTCGTCCTCATTTTGCCGAGAGAGCTCCAATAATAATCGTGATTGCCCTTGATGACGTATTTTTGTCCCTTTAGTTTTGCAATTTGCTCGTAGTCGGGTTTTGCCTCGTCAATCGTCAAGCCCCACGATATATCTCCGCCAAGCAAAACGAGGTCGCCGTCGGCAACCTTGCTCGTCCAATCTTCGCTGATTTTTGCAAAGTGGTTTTGCCATCCGTCTCCGAAAATATCCATGGGTTTTTCAACGGTGGTGGATAGATGTAAATCGCTAATCGCAAACACTTTCATACGGATAATATAACATATAAAATTTTATTTATCAATTGATGCATTGAAAAATGAGGATTGCAAAATGCGAACGTAATGTTTTTCCGATTGAAAAACACGGACTTTTCGCCCGTGCTTTCAATCGTTGTGCTTTCGTCACGTCGGGAAGAGCGGCAAATCGAACACGCCCTGACATGCGTCCTGACTGAACTCCGTGCAGGGCGGAATCTTGCAGTATCCGTAGGACGGAACGAGAAGATTGACGGGGGCTTGCACACTCAAAATGACGGTCACGCAACACGTGATTGAGAACGTGTAGTCGCTCACGTAAGTACCTCTCGGCGCGGCGGTGTTGACGGTTGCCGCAATGACGGGCGAGATTACGCTGCCCGAGGGAACGCACATCACGACGTCTTGCGTGATGTTGATTGTGCTCGTGCCCGTGCCTGCCGTGCCGTTTGCGTCGGTGTAGGTGATCTGAACGGGTATGGACACGGTTGCCGTGACTCTTGAAAGTCCCGCGCGGTCGGCAATCGGCGTTATCGTCAGGGCGGTTATAGTGCCTGTCGAAGAGGTTGACGAGCCACTGACGAACGTGAGCGGAAGCGTCGGGTTTGCGGGCGAAATATTGCCGAGAGTTACGGTCTGGTCGATGCTCGTTTGCATCATGCAAGCATCGAAAATTTTCGTCGTCTGAATGCAAACCTTTTCACACAAACCGTTCATCGGATTGCCGTTGATGTTCCCGGGACATCTGTCTATTGTAGAGTTGTTGTTGCAAAAAGACATCTTTTTACCTCCTTTTTTGATTTGTCACAATATATGCAAAGGCTAAATTTTTGTTGTCACGCGGTTTGTTTTGTGGATAAACGTTGGAATAAAATGTCAAAACACATTAACAAATTCGTTGAAAATCATGCTTTATTTCGTGAAAAATCCCACTCGAAAGAGAGAATGTTGATGTGAATATGCAAAATTCAGAGGCATTTGCATATAGTTTACTTGTAAACATATATAAAAATGCATAATTGAAAATTTGTCACTAAATAGCCGAAAAAATTTTGGGTTAAAAATGGAAAATAATTATTGACAAGTGAAAAATATTGTTATACAATAACAGACGTAAAGGGTGAAGTGCCCTCAAAAAAGGAAAAACAAATGCCGAAATTCATGCTTGGAAACGCTCGTCATCAACTCGACGAGAGAAATAGGTTCAGGATTCCCGTCAAGTTCCGCGAGGGGCTTGGCTCAAATCCGTATTACCTTCCCGGCAAGAACGGTTGTTTGTACATCGTCCCCGAGGAGAGATTTGAAGAGATGTTCGCTCCGTTCATCAATCAGAATCCCTACACGTCGGACACGGACGAATTCACTTCGACGGTGTTTTCGTTCAGCGGACCTCTTGAAGAGGACGCACAGGGCAGAGTTTCTCTCGACAAAAACATAAAAGAGAAATTTGGCATCGACAAAGAAATGGTTTTTGTCGGCAAGGCGACTTATCTCGAAGTTTGGCCGGCAGAGGCTTGGGACGCAAGATACGGCGTGCTCGATCCCGGCAAGATCGACAAGATGATTCAGGATCTGAAAAAGTACGGAGTGTGAAAATGGAATTTGCGCACGTACCGGTGATGCTAAACGAGTGCATCGACGCTCTGAACGTCAAAAGCGACGGGATTTACGTTGACGGCACTGTCGGAGGCGCAGGTCATTCGATTGAAATCGTCAAGAGGCTCGACAGCAACGGAAGACTGATTGCCGTCGATCGTGACAGCGACGCTCTCGAAGCGGCAGGCAAAAGACTTGCGGACTACAAAGACAAAGTGACGTTTGTTCACGACGACTACAAAAACCTCATCTCCGAACTCGACTCGCTCGGAATCAGAGAGGTGGACGGAATCCTTCTCGACCTTGGCGTGAGCAGCTTTCAACTCGACAATGCCGAAAGAGGATTCAGTTATATGAAAGACGCACCGCTCGACATGCGTATGGATAGGGAACAACCCTTGAGCGCATACGACGTGGTGAACGGATACGACGAAAGAGAAATCGCAAATATCATCTTTGACTACGGCGAGGAGAAACTTGCAAGAGTGATTGCAAGAAACATTGCGGCGGCAAGAGCGCAAAAGCCGATTCGGACGACGCTCGAACTTGCAAAGATTGTCGAGGACAGTTATCCGGCAAAGACGAGGTGGAAATTCGGACATCCTGCAAAGCGCACTTTTCAGGCGATACGCATTGCGGTCAACGGTGAACTCAACGCACTTGACGAGGCGATAACGCAAATGGCAAGACGCTTGAAAAAGGGCGGAAGAATGGCAG
>CAVABL010000157.1:1219-2923 GCA_963586735.1 Firmicutes bacterium TM09-10 | reverse complement strand
GCCTTGATTTGCGTTTGTCGTACCGCCGAGTTTTCTCGACAGTTTACCGCCTATGAGTTCGGCAAGCAAGTTGAGCGCAAGCACTATGACGATAAGCACGACAGCCGTTGCGTACGCCTCGTTCATATACCACCCCTCGCCCGAAAGTTGATATAGCGCAACCGCAAGCGTTGCGCCGCTGTCCGTCACGTCCTTGGGAATTCCGCCTATGACCGAACCCATCGTATAAAGGAAAGGCGCAGATTCGCTTATCACTCTGCCCATCGTCAGAATGACCGCCGAGATTATGCCCGGCATTGCCGAGGGAAGCACCACTTTGAATATGGTGCGCAACTTGCCTGCGCCCATTGCGAAACTCCCCTCTCGAAGCATATCGGGCACGGACTTCAAACTCTCCTCCGTCGAACATACGATTGTCGGCAGAAGCATTATGCTCACCGTACAAACGCCAGCGATTATGCTGCTCGTCCCCGTGAACCACTGCTTGAACGTTATCATACCGAACAGACCGTAAACTATGGACGGAACGCCCGAAAGCACGTTTATGGCGGTGCGGATTATCTTGATGAAAAAGTTGCGTTTTTTGGTGTATTCGTTGAGAAAAATCGCCGTCATTATGCCTATCGGGACGGAAATCAAAAGGCTCAAAACAACAGTATAAAGCGTGGTGACGATTGCGGGGAGTATGGTGACTTTGCCGCCGAATTCGTACTTGCCGTAGATGAGTTCGGGGTTTCGTATGAGTTCGGGAAAGCCTTTGACGAATATAAATCCTATGACAAGCACAAGCACCGCCGTTGCGACAATCCCCGAGCCGATTGCAAAAACTTTTGCAATGTCTGTCGAATGAATTTTGTGCATAAAAGCACTGTAACCGTACTTTATCTGCCTAAAAACTGTTGTTAAACTATTGTTTTTGCGATTTTCTCGTTTTTTTATCCTTTTTGTGGCAACGTTTTTCACAACCCGCTTCGACACGAGATCGAACACGACGTTTACAACGAGAATAAACACCAAAAGCACCGCGCCCGTCGCAATCAACGCGCCCTCTTGCAACTCGCCCGCGTATCCCATTTCGAGAACGATGTTTGCAGTAAGCACGCGGAAGGACGAGAACAGTCCGTCGGGATAAGTCACCGAGTTCCCAGCAACCATGACGACAGCCATAGTTTCGCCCAGCGCGCGACCTATGCCCAAAACCAAAGAGGCGGTTATGCCCGAACGAGCCGCAGGCGACATAATGTGAAACACCGTTTCGCTGTGCGTCGCGCCCGTTGCGAGCGAGCCTTCGTAATAACTTTTCGGCACTGCTTCGAGACTTGTGCGCGACAAAGATACGACGGTCGGAAGAATCATTATGCCGAGTATGAGCGACGTTGCCAAAAGTCCGCTGCCGTTGTTCGGCGCAATGTTTGAAAGAAGGGGAAGCAAAAATACGATTCCGAAAAATCCGTATACAACGGATGGTATGCCTGCAAGAAGATTAATGACGGACGAGAGGGGTTTTTTGAGAAATTTCGGGCAGTAAAACGCAAGGAAAATCGCCGTGAAATATCCAAGCGTTCCGCCGATTATCAGTGCGCCCGCCGTTGCGGAGAGCGTGCCGACAATCATCGTGAATATGCCGTAACTCCCGGCAGCCAAGCCGCCGTATACGTCGTCTTTGTCGGGCATCCACTTGTCGCCGAAAAGGAAGTCGAAAAA